>DASVEP010000175.1:0-8928 GCA_036380475.1 Candidatus Dormiibacterota bacterium | reverse complement strand
CGCCGGGCGGAGCGTCGCGCGGCGGACGAAGCCGTGCAGATGTACGTGCCGTCGTGCTCGAGCCGCACGGTTGTTTACAAGGGCTTGATGGCCGGCACCCGGCTCGCGGACTTTTATCTCGACCTGCTCGACGAGTCATGCGAGAGCCGGCTGGCGGTCTTTCACCAGCGGTACTCGACCAACACGATGCCGGATTGGCGCCTTGCACAGCCCTTCCGGCTGCTCGCGCACAACGGCGAGATCAACACGATCACCGGCAACCGCGCCTGGATGCGGGCGCGCGAGGCTGAGCTGGAGCCGGAGCTGCGCGGCGTTGTGTGGCCAGAGGGTTCTGACTCCGCGTCGCTCGACAACGCGCTCGAGCTGCTGGTGCAGCGCGGATGGGAGGTCTCGGAAGCGCTGATGAGCCTCGTCCCGGACGCGTGGGAAGGCCGAGGCGACATCGCGGCTGCGGTCCGCGACTTCTATCGGTATCAGTCGATCCGTTTCGAACCGTGGGACGGTCCGGCGGCGCTCGCATTCAGCGATGGCGTCGTGGTCGGCGCCGCCCTCGACCGGAACGGCTTGCGCCCGCTTCGGTGGCAGCGCACACGCGATGGGCTGGTGGTCGCGGCGTCGGAGGCGGGCGTGGTGCCGATGGCGCCGGCGGACGTCGTCGAGCGGGGCCGGCTCGGCCCCGGCCAGATGCTGATCGTCGACACGCGCGACGGATCGGTGCTCCGCGACGCTGACGCCAAGGAGCGGGCGGCGGCGCGCCACGACTACGGCCTCCTCGCGGACCGCGCCCTCGTCCCGGTCGAGCGCAGACACATCGAGGTCGACGCGCCGGAGGACCTGGCTGCGCAGCAAGCGCTCCACGGTTGGGGCTCGGAGGACGTGAAGATCGTGGTCACCGCCATGGCGGAGACCGGCGCCGAGCCGGTGTACTCGATGGGCGACGACATCCCGATCGCCCCGCTCGGCCGCACGCCGCGACGCGTTTACGGCTACCTGCGGCAGCGGTTCGCACAGGTCACCAACCCAGCGATCGACCCCCTCCGCGAGAAAGCCGTGATGTCCCTTCGCGTCCTGCTCGGAGCCCGGCACGGTACGCTCGAGCCCGAAGGCGGCGCCGACCGCGAGCTGCGGCGCAGCCACCACCCGGCCATCCCCGGCTCGTCGAAGCTGTTGGAGCTGGAGTCGCCGGTGCTTGGAGCTGCAGAGCTCGCGAGGGCGCTCGAGCAGGCCACCGTGCTTGACGCCACGTACGCGCCGGGTGAGTCTCTGCGCGGAGCGCTGATTCGGCTTTGCTCCGAGGCCGGCGAGACGACCGGAATCATCGCGCTCAGCGACCGTCGCGCCGGGCCGCAACGAACCGCCATCCCGATGGCGCTAGCGGTCGGCGCGGTGCATGAGTCCCTTCTGAAGTCGGGCGAGCGCATGGCGAAGGACCTGATCGCAATCGCGGGAGATGTCGTCGACGTGCACGACGTCGCATGCCTCATCACCATCGGCGCGAGCGCCGTCCATCCCTACCTCGCTATGGCCACCGCAGCCGCGGTGTCCGAAGAGGGCGAGGTCCGCTACCGCAAAGCGCTCGACGCGGGCCTGCTGAAGGTGATGGCCAAGATGGGCATCTCGTGCGTCGACAGTTATCGCGGTGCGCAGATCCTCGAAGCGCTCGGGCTCGGCGCCGAGGTGATGGAGCTGTGCCTCCCGGCGGTGCCATCACACATCGGAGGCGCGGACCTCGACGACATAGAAAGGATGGCGCCTGCCATCGATCAACCCATCGTGCTTGCCGACCATGGGCGCGTCCGCTTCCGTAAGGCGGGCGAACACCACGCATACAACCCGCTGGCGGTGCGAGCCGCGCAAAAGGCAGCACGCGAAAACGACCGCGAGGCGTATCGAGAGTGGCGGCGTCTTTCGAGCATGGGCGAACCGCAATCGCTGCGCGAGCTGCTGGCGATCAAGAACGCGCAGCGGCCCATTTCCATAGATGACGTCGAGCCGGCTGCCGAGATCGTCAAGCGATTCGTGAGCACCGCCATGTCGCTTGGCGCGCTGTCGCCCGAGGCGCATGAAGCCCTCGCGGTTGCCATGAACCAGATCGGCGCGCGCTCGAACTCGGGCGAAGGCGGCGAGGACCCTGCGATGTATGCCGATGCCGGCGGCCCGCGCCGCGACAACCGTGTGAAGCAGGTTGCATCCGCGCGATTCGGCGTGACCCCGCGTTATTTGAAACGGGCCGACGAACTCGAGATCAAGATCGCGCAGGGGTCGAAACCTGGCGAGGGTGGCCAACTGCCGGGGCTGAAGGTCACAAGTCTCATCGCACGCCTGCGGCACGCGCAGCCGGGGATGCAGCTGATCTCCCCTCCGCCGCATCACGACATCTACTCGATCGAAGACCTGGCGCAATTGATCCACGACCTGAAGACGGTCAACCCCCACGCCCGGATCGGCGTGAAGCTCGTCTCGGAGGCCGGCGTGGGCACCATCGCTGCCGGCGTCGCCAAGGCACGAGCGGATTACATCCTCGTTTCGGGGCATGACGGCGGCACCGGCGCATCGCCCCTGTCGTCGATCAAGAATGCGGGGGTTCCCTGGGAGCTCGGCCTCGCCGAGACACAGCAGGTTTTGGTGGCGAACCGCCTTCGCGAACGGGTGAGCCTACGCACCGATGGCGGTCTGCGAAGCGGGCGCGACATTGTGATCGCAGCGCTCTTAGGCGCGGAAGAGTTCGGCTTCGGCACAGGGGTGCTGGTCGCTCTCGGATGCGACATGGCGAGGCAATGCCACCTCAATACATGCCCGACCGGCATCGCCACCCAGCGGGATGACCTGCGTGCAAAGTTCGAGGGTCAACCCGAGCACGTCATCAATCACCTGTTCCACATCGCAGCAGAGACCCGCGAGCATCTTGCGGAGATGGGAATCGCGACCCTCGACGATGCTGTCGGCAGGGTCGACCTGCTCGAGCCGGCAGGGCTTCGCTCGCTGGACCTCTCCTTTATCCTCGGCTCAACCAACGATGCGCTGCCTCGCCGCAGAACGTGGGCACGAAATGGCGACGCGCCGGCGCCGCCGCCGGCCAGCGGCGCCATCGACAACGCGAAGCGCACCGTCGGCGCGGCCCTGGCGCCCGGCGAGACCCGCGAGTATCGCGGCAGCGCAGGCCAGAGCTTCGGCGCGTTCATCGACGAAGGCGTCGAGCTGACCCTAGAAGGCGAAGCGCAGGACTACGTCGGCAAGGGTATGGGTGGCGGCGTGATCGTCATCCGACCCTTTGCCGATGACGCCGCGCCCGATCCGGTGCTGGCCGGAAACACGATCTGCTATGGCGCCACCGGTGGCCGCCTGTTCGTGGCCGGTCGCGTAGGCGAGCGATTCTGCGTTCGCAACTCAGGCGCGCTTGCAGTGGTCGAAGGCGCAGGCGACCACTTCTGCGAGTACATGACCGGCGGCGTCGCCATCGCCCTGGGCGCGGTTGGATGGAACGCCGGCGCGGGAATGACCGGCGGCGTTGCCTACATGACCGAGTGGCGGCAGCTCAACGCGGACAGCGTGGTCGCGCGCGAGGTTCCCGAAGAGGACGTGGCTGAGCTGCGCACGTTGATCGAGGAACACCATCGCAGGACGGGCAGTGCACGCGCTGCCGCGGTCCTGGCGGACTGGAGTGCGGGGCTTGCCCGCTTCCGGCAGATGGTTCCAGTGGCAAGACTGCAGGCGCAGTCAGAGCCTGTGCCTGCGACGCAGCCAGCTCAGGAGAGCGCTCCCAAAACCGCCGCCTGAACTGTCTATCAGTCGGAGTTGTAGTCGAAGCTCGCCGCGAACCCGCAGTTGCCCTCATAGCTGTATTCGAATGGCGGGCTCTTGACGTCGAGGACGTCCATCACCACCTCGTAGCCGGCGCGGTCGTGACCGGGAACCCCGCATGTGACTGTGGACTCGGTCTCGAATCGCTTGCGCGCTCGAGCGTCGACGTGGCCCTTCACCAGGAGCTGCTGGCGGCCTTCATCGTGAGAGATCTCGATCGCACCCGGTTCCACGAACAGCACCTCTGAGATCGCCGCACCGTACTGCTTGTGCGGTGAGCCACCCAGCCGACCCGTGACAATTGCGCCGAGCAGTTCCCGTTGGGTATCGGTTGCGCCAGAGTCGACGTACACACCGACGCGCCATGGAGCGCCGGGTTCGTCCTCATCCCAGTAACCGACCATCACGACCTTTCGTCCACTCAGGTCGATCTCGCCATGCCGGCCTACGTCGACGCTCCATCCGACCGCGAACCGGCAGTACCGATATTGCGCGCGCGAGCCGTCGGCACCGTCAACCATCCGGCATGAACAGATGGGATCGCAGTTGCACGACTCGAAGTACGGCCCGGCGATGCGCCACTCGGTCACGCCGATAGCCTAAAGCTCGCGAACTACGCCGGCGTGGCCGCCACCATCCCGCCGCCGATTCCCTGGCGGGCCTGCACGTCACGAGGTCCGAGCTTCGCACCGCACGTCTCGCAGATGCGGTGATCGTCGACCGCCCCGCCGCAATGCTTGTGCACGAGAAGCACCGGCGCCCGACCGGGGTAGACGTAACGGTCGCCCCACTGCAGCAACGAGACGATCACCGGCCACAGGTCGATGCCCTTCTCGGTGAGGCGGTACTCATACCTCGCCGGGTGCTCCTGGTACGGGACCCGCTTGAAGATGCCTTCCTCGACGAGCCGACCCAGGCGAGCTGTCAGCACATTGCGTGCCATCCCCGTCCGGCGCTGGAAATCCTCGAATCGCCGCGCCCCCATGAACGCGTCGCGGACGATCAGCAGCGTCCACCGCTCGCCCACCAACTCGAGCGATCCGGCGACGGAGCAGACCTGCGAGTCATAGGTGCGACCGAGCATGAACCCGATCATAGAGCATCGAGTTGCGTCACGCAACTGGTTGTGTTAGGGTACGTGGCGTCAAGCAACTGACTCGCTGGGAGGGCCTTCCTATGGCTCGTCGCTATCGCGTGCTGGTGATCGTTTCGGTCGCGACCTTCGTCGCCAGCCTCGACCTCTTCATCGTCAACATCGCCTTTCCGAGCATCCAGCGCGACTTCGCCGGGACGAGCGACGCCACGCTTTCGTGGGTCCTCAGCGGCTACGCGATCGTCACAGCCGCGCTGCTCGTCCCCGCCGGCCGCGTGGCCGACCTGCTAGGCCGCAAGCGGCTCTTCGTCGCCGGGCTCATCACCTTCGTGGTGGCCTCGGCGCTGTGTGCCGCGGCGCCCGGCCCAGGCTGGCTGATCGCCGCACGGGTCTTGCAGGCGGCGGGCGGCGCCATCCTCATGCCGGCCTCACTCGCCCTCCTACTGGCGGAGTTTCCGCCGCAGGAGCGGGCTCTCGCCGTGGCTGTCTGGTCGGCCACCGGCGCGATCGCCGCCGCGGCCGGACCTCCGGTGGGCGGGCTCCTCGTGCAGGCGAGCTGGCGATGGGTATTCCTGGTCAATCTTCCGGTCGGGCTCGTCACGGTGGTCCTGGCGGCGCGCGTTCTCACCGAGTCGCGCGCCTCAGATGCGCGCCGGATTCCCGACCTCTTGAGCGCGTTGCTCCTAGTTATTGCGTCCAGCGCGCTGATGCTCGCCATCGTCCAAGGCGAGTCCTGGGGCTGGACCAGCCTTCGCATCGTTGGATTGCTCGCCGGTGCGGCAGTGCTGACCATCGCGTTTCTCTACCGCTCGACCCGCCACGCATCTCCTGTGCTCGAGCTCGGACTTTTTCGTTCGCGTTCGTTCAGCGCCGCAAATATCGCCAGCATTCTTTTCTTCGCTGCGTTCGGAGCGATGCTGCTCTCCAACGTCCTCTTCCTCACTCGTGTGTGGCACCAGGACATCCTTGTCGCGGGCCTGCAGATCTCGCCCGGACCGATCATGGCCGCGGTCTTCGCGGTGCCCGGAAGCATTCTGGCCGGCCGCTTTGGCCCAGGCGCGATCGCAGCGGTGGGATCGCTACTGTTTGCAAGCGGCGGGGCGTGGTGGTTGACGCACGTCGGGCTGCAACCGCACTACGCGACCGAGTTTCTTCCGGGGATGCTCGCCGGTGGCGCAGGCGTCGGCTTAGTGATCCCAACACTCGCGAGCGCCGTCGCAGGATCGCTGCCAAGGGCGCGCTTCGCGACTGGAAGCGCCGTGTACGGCATGACGCGCCAGTTCGGAATAGCGCTCGGCATCGCTGTCCTCATCGCGGTGCTGAGCGGAGCAGACAAGAGTGGCATCCTCTCCAGCTTTCGCAATGGATGGGAAGTCATGATGGCCGCCGCCATCGCCAGCGCGATCGCAGCCGCGGCGATCGGTCGCATCAGGAGTGAAGCGGTTCCGGCAAGCTCGGTCCCCGAGCTCGAGCTCGCGGGGTGACACGATAGTGCTCGTGAGCTCGCGGACTCGCACGATCACGTGGGAGGATCCGACGGCCGCGCTGGGAAAGGCGGCCGGCATGACCGGCCTCGAGTTCCTCCAGGCGATATTTTCCGGCACGCTGCCCGCCCCGCCGATCACTGCGACGATGGGTTTCACCGGAGCTGAGGCCGAAGAGGGCAAGGTGACCTTCGTTGGAGAGGCCGGGGAGCATCTATACAACCCGATCGGTGTCGTGCACGGCGGGTTTGCGATGACGATTCTCGACTCGGCGATGGCGTGCGCCGTGCACTCGACGCTGGCCGCGGGCGAGGCCTACACCACGCTGGAAACGAAGGTCAACTTCGTGCGGCCGATCACCCTCGAGACTGGACGCCTGCGCTGCGAGGGCACGATCGTCCACCGTGGCGGCAAGGTGGCCACCGCCGAAGGCCGGCTCATCGCAGAGACCACGGGCAAGCTGCTTGCGCACGGTACGACCACCTGCCTGGTGTTCA
The DNA here is from genome assembly GCA_036380475.1 of Candidatus Dormiibacterota bacterium. Taxonomy (GTDB): domain Bacteria; phylum Chloroflexota; class Dormibacteria; order Dormibacterales; family Dormibacteraceae; genus UBA10449. Next base: position 2,053 of record DASVEP010000175.1, on the reverse strand, counting down.
AGCGATGAGAGCCCCACAAATTCGGAGGACAAGTCCGTGAATTTGCGGGGACCCCGTTGACGAGCACTCTGGTCGGCGGGCGGCGCGTATGGCTTCGCCTCCTCGAGCCAAGCGACGCCAACCTCATACGCCTGTTTTTCCTCCGGCTGTCGAGCGAGACGGTCTACCGCCGATTTCTGGCGCCGATCAAGGCCCCGGCGACGGCTCTGCTCGAAAGACTCGTCGACATCGACCACTGCGATCGGGAAGCGCTGATCGCACTCGATGAGCGTGGCATCGTCGGCGTCGCCCGTTACGGCACGGTGGGCACTTCACATGACGTTGCGGTCCTGGTCGCCGACGCCTGGCAGGGCCACGGGGTCGGCGCTCTTCTGCTCCGCCGCCTTGCGAACATCGCGCGAGCACGGGGCATCACCAGCTTTCACGCGACCATGCTGGGCGACAACCGTCGCGCCCAGTCACTCCTGCTGGGCCTCTCACCGCATACAAGGATGCGGTTCGAAAGCGGCTACCTCGAGGCGGACATCCCGCTGGGTCGAGCCGCAAGGCAACTGACCTAAGAAACCGCGATTAAGGGGAAACAGGCCTAGGATCGATTGGTGCCCGGGCCGAAGCGTCGCACCGTGATCGGGATCCTGATCTTCGTGCAGGCGATCCTGTTCGGCTCGACCACTCCCATCGGCAACTATTCCCTGCTTCATTTGAATGCTGGGAATCCAACCTTCAGCGGGTTGGAGGGTCCTGGATGGCGTGTCAATGCGGGTCAGCTTGGCTTCGACCAGGTATTCGCCCTCGCCGCAGCCATCATCATCGGCGTCCTCGTCTGGCGGGGACTTCCGTTCGCGCTCTACTCGACGGCGGCTCTTGCGGCGCTAAGCGTCGTGTACGGCATGGCGTACACCGGCGCAGAGCTTCTGGTGGTCGGTCCACGAGCGCTCTTCTTTTTGCTCTTCTTCCCGCTGCCGACGGTTCCACCGAGCGTGATCGCTATACCCGTACTCATCCTCGCTGTGTCTGTGATCCTGGAAAACCGGCGCGCCCCGGTGCGAAGCCTGCGTAATCGCCGGCCGCAGAGCGCGGTCAAAGCTCTCTAGGACTCCTCAGCCACCGCACGGATCTCATCGAGAACTCGCATGTTCGCCACCGAATCGCTGGTGGAGATGGCAACGTCTCGGTTGTCGATGATGCTGTCGCCGAACGATTCGACCATGAGCTGGTAGGGATCGTCTGGATCGCGCCAGGCGGAGAAAGGCTGGTCGAGCCGATGTGTGCGTTCGCGGTCGATGACTAGCAGCGCTTGATCTTCCGGCGATTCGAAGCTGGCCCATAGCGACGCTGTTGCACCCGATGCAAAATGCAGCAGCGCGGAAGCCGTCAAGTCGACGCCATCCGCGCGATCGGTCTCGCGCCTATACCTCGCAAACACCTCGTCGGGTTCGCCCAGGATCCAGCGCGCCACATTGACCGTGTAGCAGCCGACGTCGAGCAAGGCCCCGCCGCCGAGTGACCGATCAAAGCGATAGTTCTCGCGACCCTCGAGTCGAAACCCAAAGCTCGCCTCGACATACAACGGATCGTGCAGACTTTGGACCAGAGCGCGGACTCGTGGATGGAAGCGATACATGAACGCCTCCATCAGATGCAGCCGCGCATTTTGTGCCGCGTCCGCCATCTCGCGCGCCTGAACCGCGTTCATCGCGAGCGGCTTCTCACACAGCACGTGCTTGCCGGCGGCGAGCGCGCGCAGTGTCCACGTGCGGTGCAGGTCGTTAGTCAATGGGATGTAGACGGCATCCACATCCACATCCTCCAAGACCGCGTCGTATGACGCGGCGACCCTCACAAACTCATGGCTCGAGGCGACCTCACGCGCGCGGTCCGGATCGCGACTGGCGATCGACACCAGGCGGCAGTTGCGGGACGCTTCGATGGCGGGGATGACCGCTCGGCGAGCGATCCATGCCGCGCCAAGAATCCCCCAACCTACGCGCTCGGCTATATGTCGACCTCGACCTGCGCGCCGCCGCGGGCGATGGATCGCGTCGCAGCTTCC
>DASVEP010000174.1:0-13668 GCA_036380475.1 Candidatus Dormiibacterota bacterium | reverse complement strand
CTTGCCGCCGGCAACACTGTGGTCTGGACACCGGCATCATCGACGAGCGTCATCTCGGTCGCGCTGATGGAATGCATCGCCGAAGCCGACTTCCCAGACGGCGCCATGAACCTCGTTACCGGGCCGGGTGCGGAGGTCGGCGATGAGGTCGCCGGCCACGAGCTCGTGGACGGAGTCGGTTTCGTCGGATCGACCGAGACAGGCGCATCGGTGGCCCGTCGAGCTGCCGGCAAGCACCTGATGCTCGAGCTGGGCGGAAACGGGCCGATCGTCGTGTTCGCCGACGCCGACCTCGGTAAGGCGGTCGAGGGCACGATCGTCGGGTGCTACCTGTGCGCAGGCCAGAGCTGCACTGCAGGCGAGCGCATTCTGGTCGAGGAAGCCGCCCATGACGAGTTCATGGAGCGCCTCGAGGGGGCCGCCCGGAAGCTGCGTCTCGGCGATCCGTTCGACGCGGACACGACCCTGGGTCCGCTGAACAACGAGGGCGTGGCCACGAAGATGGACGAGCACGTCGCCGATGCTGTGGAGCATGGCGCCCGAGTCGTGATGGGCGGCAAGCGCGCGGAAGGCTTTCCGACCCGCCTCTACTACCCGGCCACAATCCTCGATGGCGTCGAGCCGACCATGCGCGTCAGCCAGGAGGAGACGTTCGGGCCAATCGCGCCGCTGATCAAGTTTCGCAGCGAGGAGCAGGCTCTCGCGCTTGCCAACGACTCGCCCTACGGACTTCTTGGCGCCGTCTACACGAACGACCTCTCTCGCGCTCTCCGCTTTGCCGACGGACTCGAGATGGGTTGGGTGAACGTCAACGAGTCATCGAACTACTGGGAGGCGCACCTTCCGTTCGGCGGGCGGGCCGGCAAGCGAAGCGGCATAGGCCGGGTGGGTGGGCGCTTCGCCCTCGAGCAGATGACCGACCTGAAAACGATCGTCATCGAAGTCGAGGGCGCATCTTGACGGAGGGGCCCCTCGAAGATCCGATCGACGAGGCCCGCCGGGTCGCTGCGGCAGCGCGCGCTGTGGGCGTAAAGGCCAAGCTCCTCGGCGGCGCAGGGATCCATCTCAGCTCGCCAAGCGCGCGCAAACCTCCGCTTCGGCGGAAGTACGGCGATCTCGACTACGCGATTCAGAAGAAAGATCGCAAGGCCGTGCTCGCCCTGTTTCCCTCGCTCGGCTATGAGGCCAACGAGCGGTTCAACCTGATGCAGGGCGACCGGCGGCTCTACTTCTACGACGCCGAGCACAGCCGTCAGGTCGACATATTCATCGACATCTTCCAGATGTCCCATGTCATCGACCTGCGCGGCCGGCTTGATGGCGACGGCCCCTGCGCGAGCCCGGCGGACCTGCTCTTGAGCAAGCTGCAGATTTACGAGGTCAACCGGAAAGACCTCGTTGATCTCACCGCATTGGTGCTCGACCACCCGGTCGAGGTCGGCCGGTCAGGGGACGACGTGATCGATGCCGGCTACGTCGCCAGGGTCGCGGCGGACGACTGGGGCATGTACCGGACCCTGCAGGTGAACATCGGGAAACTGCGCCAGACGGTCGATGAGCTCGACGTCGACCACGAAGTCGTCCGCTCGAGGCTGGACCAGCTTTGGTCCGCCATCGAGGGGCAGTCGAAGCCGTTGAAGTGGAAGCTGCGGGCCCGGGTGGGCGACCGGGTGCGCTGGTATGAGCTCCCCGAGGAGGTCCGCTCGCCCTACCAGCCGGACTAGCCGACCGCTGTGCCATTGACATTGAATAAACGAGAAGGAGAACGATGAGCGACCTGCCCGCCAACGCCCGGGCCGTAGTCATCGGGTGCGGAATCGTCGGCAACAGCGTCGCCTATCACCTGTGCCGGCTCGGATGGCGGGACGTCGTGCTCCTCGACAAAGGCCCGCTGCCGAATCCGGGCGGTTCCACCGGCCATGCGTCGAACTTCATCTACCTGGTCGATCACTCGAAGGAGATGACCGCTCTCACGATGGAGAGCGTCCGTCAATACAGGGAGATGGGAGTCTTCACGCAGTCCGGCGGCATCGAGGTCGCACGCACAAAGGAGCGAATGCAGGAGCTCACGCGCCGCATGGCCTCCGCCGCGTCGTGGGGAATCGAGCCTGTGTCACTGATCAGCCCGGCCGAGGTGAAAGAGCTCGTGCCCTTCATCGACGAAAAGATCATCCTCGGCGGCTTCTACACGCCAGGCGTGGGCGTGGTCGACTCGCTACGCGCGGGCACGATCATGCGCGAGCGCGCGCAGGGCTCGGGCGCCCTGCAGGTCATCGCGAAGACCGAGGTGCTGTCGATAGACGTCGCGCACGGCCACGTCAGCTGCGTTCGTACGACCGCAGGCGATATCGAAGCCGAGACGGTTGTGATCACCTGCGGGGTCTGGAGCCCGCGAGTCGCGCGCATGGCCGGCACACGCATACCGCTGACGCCCGCGGTGCATCAAATGATCGACGTCGGTCCGGTACCACGGTTTGCCGGCGCCAAGGGCGACATCGAGGTGCCGATCGTTCGCGACATGGACACGAACATGTACGAGCGCCAGGCCGGCGGCGATCTCGAGATCGGCTCGTACGCCCACCGGCCGATCCTCTACGACCCGGAAGACATTCCGCCCATCGAACGCGCGGCGCTGTCACCGACCGAGTTTCCATTCACCCAGCCCGACTTCGAGCTTCAGATGCAGCACGCGCTCGAGCTCATGCCGGAGATCGTCGGCGACGAGCGGGTCGGCGTGAAGTACGCCATCAACGGCATCCTTTCGCTGACCCCCGACGGGATGCCGGTCCTTGGTGAGTCGCCCGACGTCAAGGGCCTTTGGTCGGCCGCCGCCGTCTGGGTCAAAGAAGGCCCGGGCACCGGCAAGGCGCTGGCCGAATGGATGGTGCACGGGGAATCCGAGATCGACCTGCACTCGTCCGACATCGCCCGATTCCACGAACACCAAAGGACGCGCGCGCACGTGCGCGCGAGGGCGGCCGAGGGTTTCAACAAGACGTACGGCATCGTCCACCCCAGCGAGCAGTGGGCCTCAAACCGAAACGTGCGCCTGGCGCCGTTCCACGAGCGCGAGCGCGAGCTGGAGGCTACGTTCTTCGAGGCCGCCGGTTGGGAACGACCGATGTGGTACGAGTCGAACGCGCCTTTGCTCGAGGAGTTCGGTGACCTCGTCACCAGGCGAACCGCGGAGTGGGAATCCCGCTGGTGGTCGCCGATCATCAACGCGGAGCACCTCGCGATGCGCGCGAGAGCGGGTCTGTTCGACCTCTCGGCATTCACGATCTTCGATATCAAGGGCCCGGGCGCGCTCGAGGCCGTGCAGCGGGTGAGCCTGCGGCAGATGGACGTGCCGGCAGGCCGCAACGTCTACACGCCCGTGCTCAGCCACAAGGGTGGCTTCAAGTCCGACCTCACGATCATGCGGCTCGAAGACGAGCACTTCCGCGTCGTCACCGGTGGCGCTTCCGGGATGTCCGACAAGAAGTGGTTCTCCGACCACCTTCCCGCGGATGGATCTGCGCAGCTGTTCGATCTGACCAGCGCCATGACGACTGTGGGCCTGTGGGGTCCTCGCGCGCGCGACATCCTTGCCTCGGCGACCGGTGACGATGTCTCCAACGAGGGCTTCAAATTCGGCGCATGCCGCACGATCGACGTCGGCACGGTGCGCGTCCTCGCCTCCCGCATCTCATATGTCGGGGACCTCGGCTGGGAGCTCTACGTCCCGATCGAGCAGGGGTTGAAGCTGTGGGACATCCTCTGGGAGGCCGGCCGGCCTTTCGGCCTCGTCGCCTGCGGCATCGGCGTGTATGGCACAACGGGGCGGCTCGAGAAGTGCTATCGCGCACACGGCAACGAGCTCGAGACCGAGTACAACGTCGTCGAGGCCGGCATGCAGGCGCCGCGGGTCAAGGCCGAGGATTTCGTCGGCAAAGAGGCGCACCTGCGGCACCGCGAAGAAGAACCTGCGGCGCTGCTGTGCACGCTGACCGTTGACGACCACACGTCGAGCAGCGGCGAGAAGCGCTACATGCTCGGCCGCGAGCCGATCCTCGCTCGCGACGGCTCTCGTCTCGTCGATCGCCACGGGCGCGGCTCTTACGTGACCAGCGCCGGCGCAGGCCCTTCGGTCGGCAAGCACATCCTCATGTCATACCTGCCGCCCGAGAACGCAGTGGCCGGAGCTCAGCTCTCGGTGCAGTACATGGGCGAGCGCTACCCGGTGTCGGTTGCCGTGGTCGGCTCGACGCCGCTGTTCGATCCCGAGAACACGCGCATCAGGTCGTGAAGATCCTCGTCTCCGTGAAGCGCGTGCCCTTGGTTATGAGCGAAAACCTCGGCGGTTTCCGCTCATCGGGCCGCTTCGCGGCCCTGCTCACCTTCCCCGGGATCGGATTTCTTAAGAGTTACTCCTAGCGGTGCATGGTGGCAATGCGTACATGGTCGTGGCCGGGATAAACCCGGCCACCCTTGCGACGCGGGTTCTTTCCAATAAATGAGAGTTCTGGTCTGCGTGAAGCGCGTGCCGTTCACTGGCGGCAAGATGGTGCTCGCCCCCGACGCCAGGGCGCTCGAGACGAGGCATCTCGGATTCACGATCAGCCCCCATGAGGAGTGCGGGGTCGAAGAGGCGGTGCGCCTCATCGAGGCAAACGGAGGGGAGTCGGTCGTCCTCACACTCGGTCCGCCAGAGGCGCTCGAGCAGTTGCGCGACGCGATGGCGCTTGGGATCGACCGCGCCATCCATCTGCAGACTTCCGGTGAAGAATTCGACGGCGAGGCCACGGCTGCGGCGATCGTCGATGCGATCCGCACCGACGAGAGCGCGTCCGGACGGTTCGACTTGATCTTCTTCGGCAACGAGTCCGCCGACTCTGGAGGCTTCCAGGTCGGGCTGCGCGTGGCGCACGCCCTTGGCCGTCCCGCGGCGACAGGGCTCAAAGGGGTGAAGCTCGAGGGCGGGTCGGTGCGATGTGAAGAGGAGGTCGAAGGCGGCCGCGATGTGTATCTCCTTCCGATGCCGGCCGTGCTGACCGTCAAAGAGGGGCTGAACCTTCCGCGATATCCGTCTGTGCCCGGCCGGATGCGGGCGGGGCGGAAGCCCGTCGCGACTTCCACCCCGGTCCGCCAAGCCGCGCGGCTGGAGATGTTGCGCCTGGTCGTCCCGCCAGGCCAGGGCAAACGAGCGGAGGTCCTGGGCAGCGGGCCTTCGGCGGCGCCTGCGGTGGTCGAGATGCTCCGGGAAATCGGCCTCATTTGAGCGTCGTCGTTTTGATGGAGGACGGCGAGCCCTCGCTGCAGGCGCTTACGCCCGCGCGGACGTTTGGTAGCGCCGTTCATTCGGTGCGTGCCGACGCGGTGAAGCCTTTCGCCCCCGACGCGATCGCTGCGATCCTTCAACGCTGCGCCGACGACCTCGACGCATCGGCTGTTTTCGCGGCCGGAACCGACCGTGGCAACGACATCATGGCGCGGGTGGCGGCACGCGCCGGCCTCCCTTTCGCCGCGAACTGCATCGCGGTCACAGCTGGTGATCCAGTCACCGTGACTCGCCAGCGCTGGGGCGGAAGCTTGCTCGAAGAAGCCGAGATGCACAGCCCGCTTCCACTGATCTCCATTGCGCCGCACACGTTTCGCGTCACAGAGGGGCCGGCTCCAATCGAGGTCGATGTCAAGAAGTACGTAGATGAGCTCGACCCACGCGACCTCTTGGTGAGGGTTGCCGAACACGTCGATCCGCCGGGTGGCGGGATCTCGCTGGCGGAAGCGAAGGTGGTCGTCAGCGGCGGCCGCGGGGTCGGGTCCAAAGAAGGATTCGCGATCATCGAAGAGCTCGCGGGGCTGCTCGGCGGAGCGGTGGGCTGCTCACGCGTCGTGACGAGCGCAGGCTGGCGGCCGCACAGGGACCAGGTCGGCCAGACCGGCACCAAGATCTCTCCTGACCTGTACATCGCATGCGGCATCTCTGGCGCGACGCAGCACATGGCCGGATGCAAGGGCGCCAAAAGGATCCTCGCCATCAACTCCGACGGTGAGGCTCCGATCATGATGAGCGCCGATTACGCGGTGATCGGTGACCTGAAGGAAATCGTGCCGGCCATATCGGCGGAGCTTCGCAAGAGCCGGTGAGCGTCTTGGCCGCCGCGATCCTCGCCGTGGTTTTGGCGGTGGCGATCGGGTTGTTCGCGCGGCGCGCGCTTCTCCTGTATCGACTCATCCGCTCGGGTAAGCCGGTACGACGCTTCGACGACCTGCCGGCGCGTGCTCAGGCCGAGGCGGTCGTGGTGATCGGGCAGAGCAAGCTCCTGCAGCGACTGCTGCCTGGTGTGATGCATGCGGCCATCTTCTGGGGCTTCATCGTGCTGTTCCCGACCATCTTCATCGCGATGATCGGCGTGGTCGACCAGCACGCCATCTTGCCGTGGCTAGGCCGCCAGGGCTGGTACGCGCTGCTGGTCGACATCTTCGCGTTCCTTGTGCTTTCGGGCGTGGTCACGGCGTTCGTGATCCGCAAGATCCAGCGGCCGCGGCGCTTCGCCGGCAGCCACGTCTTCGAAGCCGACCTGATCCTGCTCCTGATCGCCGGCATCGTCGTGTCGCTCTTCCTCTGGCACGGAAGCCAAATCGCGCTCGGCCTCAATGAGTATCCGGCCGCGTGGGCGCCGATATCGAGCCTCGTCGCCCAGACGCTGCCGCAACCATGGACTCCCTACCTGGAACGCGGCGCTGTGTGGGCGCACGTCCTGATCATCCTCGGCTTCCTCGTCTACCTTCCGTATTCGAAGCACCTGCACATCTTCCTGGCCGCCGTGAACGTCTTCTTCGGGCGCACAAGGGCGCGTGGCCGGCTGGAGCCGATCAACCTCGATGCACCGGATGACGAGGTGCGTTATGGCGCGGCCACGGCCCCCGACCTCACGTGGAAGCAGATGGTCGACACCATGTCATGCACTGAGTGCGGCCGCTGCCAGGACGTGTGTCCAGCCTTCAACACCGGTAAGGAGCTCTCGCCGAAGCTCCTGATCATGGCGGTGCGCGATCAGCTCTTGAGTGGCGCCACGACGCCCATCGTGCCGAACGCCGTCACCGACAACGTCGTGTGGGATTGCGTCACCTGCGGCGCGTGCCAGCAAGAGTGCCCGGTCGGCATAGAGCACATCGACCACATCATCGACCTGCGCAGGAATCTGGTCATGGTCGAGTCGCGCTTTCCGGCTGAAGCGGCGCCGATGCTGCGCGACATCGACCGAGCCTCGAATCCGTGGGGCAAACCCCAGGCTGACCGCGCGCATTGGGCCGACGGGCTCGGCATACACGTGCTGCAGCCGGGGGAAGAGCCGCCGGACATCCTGTTCTGGGTCGGCTGCGCGCCGGCGTACGACGACCGGGCACGCCAGGGCGCGATCTCGACGGCGAAGCTCATGAAATCCGCGGGAGTCGACTTCGCGATCCTCGGGCCTCGCGAGTCGTGCACAGGCGACCCCGCGCGCCGGATGGGTGACGAATACACGTTTCAGCAGCAGGCACGGCAGAACGTGGGCACGCTGAACTCGGCCCTCGTGAAGCGGATCGTCACCACCTGTCCGCACTGTTTCAACACCCTCTCCAACGAGTACCCGGACTTCGGCGGCAGCTACGAGGTCGTCCACCACACCGTCTACCTCGCGGAGCTGATGCGTGAGGGCCGGCTAAAGCCGCTGGCCGCCGACAAAGAGATCACGTACCACGACTCTTGCTACCTCGCCCGCCACAACGACGTGATGGCGGAGCCCCGTGAGCTGGTGGCCGCGGCTGGACGGCCCGTCGAGATGGCCCGAAGCGGAAAGCGCACGTTCTGCTGCGGCGCCGGCGGCGCGAGGATGTGGATGGAGGAGAGTCGCGGCCGCGCCATCAACCAGGAACGCGTGCGCGAGGCTGCCGCCACCGGCGCGCAGACGCTGGCGGTGGCGTGCCCGTTCTGCACCGTGATGCTCGACGACGGTGTGCGTGAGACAGGGGCGAAGCTGAAAGTCGTCGACCTTGCGACCCTGCTCTCGGAGGCGGTGGAGCGTCGCAAGGCGTGGGATGCCAGGGCCTCCAGACCAGATGGATAGGGTCGAGCACGCCGGCGCAGTCGTGATCGGCGGCGGCATCACCGGCGCCAGCGTCGCCTATCACCTTGCCAAGGCTGGATTGCGCGACGTGCACCTCGTCGAGAAGGGAGAGCTGACCAGCGGGTCGACGTGTCACGCCGCCGGGCTGGTGACGCAGTTCAACCCTTCACCGACGATGATGCGATTTCGCCGCTACAGCATCGAGCTCTATCGCGAGCTCGGAGTTTTCGAGACCGTTGGCAGCCTTCGGTTCGCCTCGAGCAAGGATCAGCTCAAAGAGCTCCAGCGAGCGGCCAGCCGAGCCCGCGGAATCGGTCTCGACGTCGAGCTCGTGTCGGCGGACGAGGCGGCCAGGCTGATGCCGGCGATCACTACGAAATCTCTATACGGCGCGGTTTGGGTTCCCGGTGATGGCCACCTCGACCCACACACGGCCACCCACGCGCTGGCGCGGGCAGCACGCGCTTTGGGCGCGCACATCACGACCGGCGTTCGTGTCACCGGGATCGAGCGGTCGGACCGAGGTGCGATCCAGGCGGTCGTGACGGAGACGGGCAGAATCGAGACCGATGTCGTCGTCGTGGCCGGCGGCATCTGGGCGCCACAGATCGCGGCGATGGCCGGGGCGCAGATCGTCTCTACGCCGGTCGACCATCAACACGCCGCGCTTCGCGCGGTTGCCGGCCACGAGCTTCCCAACGACATGCCGTGCTTCCGCGATCCGGACAACCTTGTCTACGGCAAGCCGGAGGCCGGGGGAGTGATCCTCGGTGGATACGAGGGCGACCCGGTCGCCCGTTGGATCGATGGCGTGCCCTGGGAGCACTCCGGCACGTCGCTCCCTCCGGACCAGGCGCGCTTTGAGCCACTGCTGCGCGGCGCCGCAAATCGATTTCCTTTCCTGGGCGAGGCCGGCATCGTCAAGCTCGTCTGCCATCCCGACGCGATGACGCCCGATTCCAACCCACTGCTTGGGCCGGTGCCTGGTGTCCACGGCTTGTACCTCGCCGCGGGCCTGTCGCTCAACGGATTCGGCGGCGCCGGCGGCATCGGGCGCGCCATCGCGCAATGGGTGACCGGCGGCGAGACGGAGCTCGACCTTCATCCATATCGCTGCTGGCGCTTCGGCCCTGTTCATCGCGACCATCGATATGCGGCAGACCTCGCGCGCGAGGCCTATCGCTACTACTACTACCTGCGCTATCCGCTCGACTCGGATGAATGGGGCCGGCCGCGGCGCACGAGCGCGCTGCACAACCGGATGCAGGATCTCGGCGCGGTCTTCGGAGCCAAGCACGGGTGGGAGCGCGTCGACTACTACGAGCCCGGCAGCCCGTGGCGGCGCTCGGGCGCAGACCAGCGGAAGTTCGGCTGGACGCGACCACCGTACTTTGCGACGCTCGCTGAGGAGCATGCGGCCTTCCGCGAGCGCGCAGGCATCATCGACATGAGCTCGTTTGGAAAGATCGAGGTGCGAGGGCCGGGCGCGCTCCCTCTTCTCGAGCGAGTTGCCGGCAACCTCATCGACCGGCCGGTCGGCAGTGTCGTGTACACGCAGCTGCTGGAAAATGATGGCGGCATTGCGGCGGATGTGACCATCACGCGCCTGGACGATGAACACTTCCGCGTCGTGACCGGGGCGGGTTACGTCAACACCGACCAGGGCTGGCTTCGGCTGCAGGTGCGCGACGGTGATCCCCCGGTCGAGCTCCGCGAGTCGACAGAAGATTTCGCCGTCATCGGCATGTGGGGACCGAGCACGCGCGACGTGATGGAGCGGGTAACCGCCGATGACGTTTCGGACGTGGGCTTTCCTTTCATGCAGGCGCGATCGATACGAATCGGGGGCGCCAGCGCGCTGGCCCAGAGGGTCACGTACGTCGGCGAGCTCGGCTGGGAGCTCTACCTCGATCCGGAGTGGGCGGGGCAGGTATGGGACCGGCTGATGGAGGCGGGTCGCCCGTTCGGCATCAGGCCGGGCGGGTATCGGGTCCTCGACTCTTTGCGGATGGAAAAGGGATATCGCTACTACGGCACCGACCTGACACTGCTCAACAATCCGCTCGAAGCAGGGCTTGGGTTCTGCGTCCACTTCGAGAAACCCGACTTCAACGGCCGCGAGCGGCTGCTGGCGGCTCGCGAGCGAGGCATCGCACGCCGGCTGCGGACGCTCGAGGTGGGGGGCGAGGACTATCAACCGATTTACGGCGGAGAGGCGGTCTACCGGGCAGGCGAGGTGATCAGCAGGCTACGGAGCTGCGGCTTCGGGTTCACGGCGCGGCGCAATCTCGCGTACGCGTACCTGCCCACCGAGATCACCCGCGGCGCCGAGCTCGAGGTCGAGGTGTTCGGGACGCGGATCGCGGCGGTGGTCACGACCGACGCGGTCGTCCGGCGGGAGCATGTCGCGAGCTGACGAAGCCGCCGCGCGGGTATCGCTCTGGCATGGCCAGGACGTGTCGATCTCGCCGCTGTCCGGGGGCCTCACCAACGAAAACTTCCTGGTGACGGCCGGTGGTGCCCGCTACGTGATGCGCATTCCCGGGCAGTCGACCGAGCTGCTTTCGATCGACCGGGCCAACGAGGTGCACAACACACGCGCCGCCGCGACAACCGGTATCGGACCGCGCGTGCTGGAGGTGATACCCGAGCTGGATGTGATGGTGCTCGAGTTCATCGATGGACCCACGATGTCGGCCGGGACTCTCCAATCGGCACGGATGGCGGAGCGGATGGCAGAGTCGTTCCGCCAGCTTCACTCCGCACCGCGGTTCCTTCAGGACTTCAACATGTTCAGGCTGATCGAGACCTATCTCGAGATTGTCGATGCGCACGACGTCACGATTCCCGGCGACTACCGCGAGCGGCTTCCGGCGGTCGCCGACATCGAACGTGCCGTGACGGTCGGGTCTCTCCCCGCGGTGCCGTGTCACAACGACCTGCTCTGCGAAAACTTCATCGACGACGGCGCCATGCTCAGAATCGTCGACTACGAGCTGAGCGGCAACAACGATCCCTGCTTCGATCTCGGCAACACCGCGCAGGAGGCGGGGTTCGATGACAGGCTGAGGTCTGCTCTCTGCGAGGCGTATTTCGGAAAACAGGACCCTCAGCAGCTTGCGCGCATGAACCTGTTCGCGCTCATGTCAGACGTGGGCTGGACGCTGTGGGGCGCCATCCAGGCCAAGATCTCCGAGATCGACTACGACTTCGACGCGTATTACATGAGTCGGTGGAAGCGGGCAGTCGATGTCATAGAATCGGATCGTTTCGAGGGATGGCTGGCTGCGGCTAGATCCTAAGACAGGCCGACGATATCGCCCCTATCGTCGATGTCGATGCGCACCGCATTGGGATGCGATGGCAATCCGGGCATGGTGCGCATATCGCCGCAGATCGGATACACGAAACCTGCGCCCACCGACGCCCTGACCTCGCGCACCGGCAGCTTCCAACCGGTCGGTGCTCCTTTCAGCTTTGGATCCGAGGAGATGGACAGGTGCGTTTTGGCGATGCAGATACAGAGCTTGCCGAAACCGTTTCGCTCGAAAGAGTCGAGCTGCTCCGCGGCGGGCGGGTAGTACTCGACACCGTCGGCGCCATACACCTTCGTCGCTATGGTTTCGATCTTCTCGCGCAGGGTGGCTTCGACCGGGTAGAGGAAATGGAAGGAGCTCGGTTCCTCGGCTGCTTCGGCGACCACCTCCGCCAGCTCGGTCGCGCCACGCCCTCCGTCGGCGAAGTTGTGGCAAACGGCTGAACGCACGCCGAGCTCTTCGGCGATCTCGCGCACGGCCGCCTGCTCGGACGGATGATCCGTCGGAAAGGAGTTGATGGCGACCACGGGCGTCACACCGTGGATGCGGATGTTCTCGACTTGCTTGCGCAGGTTGGCGGCGCCGGCCCACACGTCGTCAGGGTTCTCCTTCACCATCTCCGCCGGCAGCGGCCTGCCGGCCACCACCCGAAACCGCCCTGAATGCACCTTCAGCGCGCGCACGGTGGCGACGATGACCGCAGCGTCCGGCGACAGGCCCGACGTTCGGCACTTGATGTTGAAGAAACGTTCTGCGCCCATGTCGGCCGCAAAGCCAGCTTCCGTCACGAGGAAGTCTCCGCAGTGGATGCCGATCTTGTCGGCGATCACCGACGAGTTGCCGGTCGCGATGTTCCCGAACGGCCCCGCGTGAACGAGCACGGGTGTGTTCTCGAGCGTCTGCATCAGGTTGGGCTTGATCGCGTCCCGCAGGATCACCGTCATCGCGCCAGCCGCGAACAGCTCCTCCGCGGTGATCGGCTTACCACCCTGCGTGTTGCCGATGACGATCCGGCCGAGCCGCTCGCGCATGTCGCGCAACGAGGTCGTCAGCGCCAGGACCGTCATGACCTCGGACGCCGCCGTGATGTCGAAGCCGGTCTGCCGGATAACCCCATCCTCGCGTGTGCCAAGGCCGACGATGACGTTGCGCAGAACGCGATCGCTGATGTCGATGACGCGGCGCCAGGTCACACTGTCGCGATCCACAAGCGCTTCGTGATGGTGGATCTGGTTGTCGATCATCGCGGCCAGCAGATTGTGGGCCGCGGTGATCGCGTGCATGTCGCCGGTCAGGTGCAGGTTCAAACGCTCCATGGGCACGACCTGGCTGTAGCCGCCGCCAGCGGCCCCGCCCTTGATGCCAAAGGTCGGACCCATCGACGGCTGGCGGATGGCGACAGTCGCTTTCTTGCCGATGTGGGACAACGCCTGGCCCAGGCCCACGGTCGTCGTCGTCTTGCCCTCGCCCAAAGGCGTGGGCGTGATGGCGGAGACAACCACGTATTTCGCCTTCGGCCGGTCGGCGAGCTCATCGAGCGCATCGAGCCGGATCTTGGCGACGTCGTAGCCGTACGGCTCGAGAAGATGAGGACCGATTCCCATCTTCGCGGCGATTTCGGCCATGGGCAGCAGCTTCGCGCGGCGAGCGATCTCGAGGTCGGTTGGAAACGTGACAGCCAACGCCTAACTCCTTTTCAGCCGCTGGCCCGCAGGCGCGCCAGTGTCTCCTGGCGCCAGCGCTCGGTGGCTTCGATCTCGTTGAACGTGAAGAAGTGCAGCCCGGCCACGTTGCGCGCGGGGGCCGCAAGCTCCGGGAGAAGCCCTGTCGCAAAACGTTCGGGGTCGTAGCCGCCCGGCCGCATCATGCGCATGAACCAGTTGGAGTGTCCGCGCAGGAATCGAGCGGAGTCGCCAAGGCCGATCCGTGTCGATATCTGCAGCAGCTTGGCGGGATCGGCCACCCCCGCGAGACCAACATGGATGGGCAGCTCCACGCCCCGGCGTCGAACGCGCGCGACCCACTTCTTGACGACCCGCGGGCTGAAGCAGAGATTGCTGACGATGTAGGTGGCGATGCGCCGCTTGTCCCACATTGCCTGGATCGTGAGGTCGTCATCGATGAAGCTGTGCCGCTCGGGATACCCGGTGACGCCGATCTCCTTCAAGCCGTGCGACTCGCCGGTGATCGCGGTCAGCAACGAGACCGAGTCCGGGTAGTCACCGGCCGGTTCCTTCGCGTCGCCGGCGACGATGAAC
>DASVEP010000173.1:0-3047 GCA_036380475.1 Candidatus Dormiibacterota bacterium | reverse complement strand
CGAGGACGAACAGGGGCCCGCGCGGCTGATGTTCACCGTGGGCAATCATCTGATCGAGGACCTCTCCTGGTATTTCCGTTTCACGAGCAACAAGGAACCGCTCATCGAACGCGACGAATTCGACCAAGCCATCGCGCGACTTAGGAAGGCTGGTTACAGAACAAAGTCCGGGGAAGAAGCGTGGATCAGTTTTACTCACCATCGTGGCAAGTACGCATCGCCCCTCATCTGGATGGCCGACCGCCTGGCGATAGTGCCGGCCGAATGGATCGGTGATCGCACGTACGCGCCGCATGTAGACGGTCGAGGTCGCACGCGCCGGCGACTTCCGTAAGGAGCCGCCGACTTTAACGCCGATGGCCCAGCCCGACCTCCCGCCGGCGGACCTGCTTCCGGTTCGTCGTGAGGCGACGCTCTTCTACCGGGCGATCCGACTAATCGGCGTGCCCCTCTTGCGGCTCGTCTTCCGTTTCGACGTAAAGGACAGCGAAAACATCCCGCGGTCCGGCAACTACATCGTCATCGCCAACCACCTGAACTGGCTGGACGAGTTCGCCCTCCTGCTGCTGTTTCCGGTCGAGCCCCGCATCCATTTCCTGGCGGACCCGACAGGCCTCGTCAAGCGAAAGGTGCAGTGGCTCCTTGTTCGGAAGACGGGCGGTTATGTCCCGGTCATCCGCGAACACCACGGCGACCAGGCTCTGTACCGGCACGTCGACCGCGCGCTGGAGGTGGGCGCTGCGGTGGCCATCTTCCCCGAGGGCAACTACGGTCCGGTCGAAGGCGACCTCATGCCTTTCAAGAAGGGTTTCGCTCATTTCGCCGTCAAGGCCGGGGTGCCGGTCATCCCGGTCGCGCTATCGGGGACGAAAGATCTGTGGTTTCGGAAGCGGATCAGGGTCGTGATTGGCGAGCGGATCCTTCCCGCCGGCCACACCCCCGAGTCGCTCACCCAGGTCGCGTACCAGCGCATCAAGCAGCTGATGCCGGCCTACGTCGAACAGCCCGGCCGGAAGCTCCTCCGCAGGCAGCTCACCAACCTTTTCTAAGTGGAAGTAGAATCGCGCGGATGGAGTTGAAGCCCGTCGGTATCTTCGAAGGCATGGGCCCGGCCGAGCTCAAGAAGGTGTCCAAGCAGATGCGCGAGATCAAGCACCCGCAAGGCGCCGAGATCATTGTCACGGGCGAGGGCGGGGTCGGATTCCTCGTCATCCTGGAGGGCGAAGCCGAGGTCGCGACGCCCGACGGCCGCCACCGCAAGCTTGGTCCTGGCGATCACTTCGGCGAGATGGCCTTGCTCGACCACCAGGGCCGCAGCGCCAGCGTGACCGCGCGCACCGACCTCGTTCTGGCGGCTGTCCCCGAGTGGGGGTTCAAGCCGTTCTTGCAAGATCACCCCGAAGTCACCTACCGGCTGCTCGAGACGCTCAGCCGGCGCCTGCGTGAGGCGGAGGCAGCGAAGAGCTAGGCCTTAGCCGGACACTTAGAGCAATGGCGCTCGCCCGCGTGCTCTGTCCGACGCTCATCGGTCGCGAAGTCGAGCTTTCCGCGCTCGAGGATTCGCTGCTGGCGGCCCTGCGCGGCGATGGCGGGGTGGTCATCCTCGGCGGTGAGGCCGGCATGGGCAAGACGCGGCTCGTCAGCGAGCTCACGTCGCGGGCTGTGCGCCTGCGCTGTGCCGTCATGTCGGGTGCATGCAGCGAGGCGGAGCTGTCGCTCCCGTACCTGCCCTTCCTGGAGGCGGTCGGCAATCGACTGACCCGCGAGAACATCGACGAGCTCCGGCAGCGCCTGGGCGCAGCCGCCGACGAGCTGGCGCAACTCTTCCCACAGCTCGGGCGTCCCAACGCGCCGGGAGGGGATGAGACGCAGGCCAAGCTGCGCATGTTCGAAGCCATCCTTCTTCTGCTTCGCGATGCGGCCCGCGACCGCGCTCTGCTGCTGGTCCTCGAGGACCTGCAATGGGCCGACCCCGGCACGCGCGAGCTCCTCGACTACATGACCAGGCGGCTTCGCTCCACCAATGTCCTCGTTCTGGCCACGTATCGAATGGATGAGATGCACCGCAAGCATCCGCTCGTGCCGACCATCCAGGGCTGGCGCCGATCTGGTTCTGCCGAGTTCATCGAGCTGCAGCCGCTGCCCCCTGAAGCTGTGGCGGACATGGTTCGCGCCATCTTCGAGGAGCAGGACGTCAGCGACGAGTTTCGCGATTTTCTGCACGAGCGCAGCGAGGGCAACCCGTTCGTCGTCGAAGAGATGCTCCGAGATGCGGTCGACCGAGGCGATATCTATCGCACTCCCACCGGATGGGACCGCAAGGCACTGACCGAGATGCGGATCCCACGCACGGTCCGGGCCGCCATCCTGCATCGGCTCGAGCGGCTGCGGAAAGAGGCGGTCGACGTCCTCTCCGCGGCATCGGTGATCGGGCGCTCAGCCGACGTCGCGACCCTCATCGCCGTGACAGGCATGGACGAGAACACGGTCTACTCGGCGCTGGAAACATGCGTGACCTTCCAGCTCCTCGAGGAGGACGAGCGGACGCCGGGAAAGTACCAGTTCCGACATGCGCTCACGCGGGAAGCCGTGTACGAGGACATGATCCTTCCGCGCCGGCAGCAGCTCCACGGGCGAGTCGCCGAGGTGCTGGCGTCGCGGTCCGACCACGCGGCCGTGGATCTCGCCCATCATCTGCTCGCCGCAGGTAGGTACGACGACGCTGTCGCGATGTGCGTGGTCGCGGCTGAGGATGCGATTCGGTCGCGCGCATACCGCGACGCCGCTGATCTTCTCGAGCGCGCGGCTCCGCATGTTCGAGATCCCGTCGAGCGCGGCCGCCTTCTCTGCCGCGCCGCGGACGCGTACTGGAACAACACCGAACCAGAGGCTGCGCGGCGGCTTCTTGAAGAAGGCATCGCGAGCCTTGAAGCCGCCGGTCTTGTGGTGGAGGCCGCCGGCTATCGCATTCTTCTTGGTCGCTGCTACTGGGAGCTCATGCGCACCGATCTCGCGCGAGAGCAATTCGAGCGCGCCCGGGACCAGCT
>DASVEP010000172.1:0-5961 GCA_036380475.1 Candidatus Dormiibacterota bacterium | reverse complement strand
GTGTCGAAGTCGACCGTTATGCAAAACGGGGTGCCGATCTCGTCCTGGCGCCGATAGCGCCGGCCGATGTGGCCACCGGTCTGGTCGTACTCGACGCGGAACTCGCCCTGCAGCGATGACTGCACCTCCCGCGCGACCTTGATCAGATCCTCCTTTTTCGACAGCGGCACCACTGCCACCTGCACAGGCGCCACGCTCGGGTGCAATCGCAGCAGCACGCGCGGTTCGTCGTTCACCACGTCCTCGTCGTACGCATCCAGAAGCAGCGTGATGAAGATTCGGTCCACGCTCACCGCAGGCTCGATCACCCAGGGCAGATAGCGCGTATTTGTCTCTGGATCCAGATAAGTGAGATCGACTTTCGAGTACTCCTGGTGGACGCGAAGGTCGTAGTCCGTGCGGTCCGCAACGCCCTCGAGCTCCCCCCATCCAAACGGGAAGTCGTACTCGATATCCGTTGTCTGCTTCGAGTAGTGCGACAGCGATTCCTTCGGGTGGTCGTAGTAGCGCAGCCGATCACCGTTCAGGCCCAGCTCCTCCACATACCAGCGCATCCGCTCCGTTCGCCAGTAGTTGAACCATTCGTCATCCTCGTTCGGCTTGACGAAGTACTCCATCTCCATCAGCTCGAACTCGCGCACGCGGAACACGAAGTTTCCGGGCGTGATCTCGTTGCGAAACGCCTTGCCCTGCTGCGCAATGCCGAACGGCACTCGCACGCGTGTCGAGTTGATGACGTTTTTGAAATCGACGAACATGCCCTGCGCGGTCTCCGGCCTCAGGTACACCTCGGACGACGTGTCCTCGATCGGGCCCACGTTGGTTTTGAACATCAGGTTGAACATGCGCGGCTCGTCGAGCGGTCCGCCACATTCCGGGCACCGGTCGCCTTTCACGTTGTCAGCACGCCACCGCTTCTTGCACTGACCGAGGCATTGGCGGAGCGGGTCGACAAAGTTGGTCAGGTGGCCTGAGGCCGCCCAGACCGCCGCGGGCATCATGAGGGTGGATTCAAGGCCCACCACGTCATCGCGCAATTCGACCATGTGGCGCCACCACAGGTCTCGGATGGCGCGCTTCATCGCGACCCCGTACGGGCCATAGTCGTAGAAGCCGGACACCCCTCCGTATATCTCGCTCGACGGGAAGATGAAGCCGCGCCGCTTGGTCAGGGCAACCACCTTCTCCATCAGCTGGTCGCGGGCGACTGTCAGATCACGCCTCTTGTTGCAGCACGGACAGGATGTTCCCCGCCGGGTCCTTGAACCAGGCGATGTCCGGGCCCCGATCGTGAGAGAGGCCCCTTGCCACCCCCTTGGCGTCCGTCATGCCCGGGTAGTGCTCGAACTTGATGCCCTTTCCGACCAACTCGTCGACCGCTTGATCGATGTTGTCGACCGGAAAGTTGAGGATGGTGTACGTCGCCGGCACGTGGTCCTGCTTCGGGTAGATCAGGATCCCGTTGCCGATCTTCAGCCTCAGGCCGGCCGGAATCTCCTCGACCGACACGCCCAACGTCTTCTCGTAGAACTCCTTGGCCCCTGCAAGGTCGACGACGGAGAAGCCGCTGAACGTCTTGTCAGTTTTCAGCATGTTCATAACCTCTCATCTGGTGAAGGAACTGTAGCGACTTCAGACGCCGGTCCAGGTGATGCTCGAGCTGCGTCGTCAGCACTCTCTCGATCGCATCCATCAGCTCCCCATCCAGTTTCAGACGCCGGTACGTCGCCAGGTCGCCGCTCGCCATCAAACGAAGGACCTTGATCGCGGAGAGGGGGACTATCGGGGGCGAGGCCAGCGGCGCGGCGCAGTCGTCGCACAGGAAACCGCCGGCCGTGGCGCTGAACACCGCGGGCTTCGCTGCGAGCGGCTTTGCACACGTCGCGCAATCCATCAGCTGCGGCGCATAACCGAGCAGGTCAAGCGCGGCCATCAAGAAATACGCAGAGGCGCGACGCGGATCTGTCTCACGCGCGAGCTCATCGAGCGCCATCACCGTGAGCTCGTAGACCCCATCGACCGGATGCCGGTCCTCGCACACCCGCTCGGCCAGCTCGGCGATCAGGGCCGCGTGCGACATGCGCTCCACATCGCCGGTGATCCGCTCGCCTGGCATCCGCTGCACCTGCGCGACCACATCAAGGTCTCCGCGCCCTTTGGCGAGCAGCACATCCACGTGCCCATAGAGCTCGAGCGACGGACCAAGCTTGCTCTCCGGCCGCCGCACCCCCTTCGCGATCGCCCCCACCTTGCCGTGGGTGCGCGTCAGCAGGGTGAAGATGCGGTCTGCTTCGCCGTAATCGAGCTTTCGCAGCACCACCGCCTGGTCACGATATGTGGCCAGTCGGTTCCTCCATAACGCTCGTATCCTGCCCTTCGGCGCGCCCATCCGCCTGCGCGGGATGGACAAGGCCGGACGCGATCAGCGCGTCCGTCGGCCAGGGCTGGTCGGATTTCAGCCGCACGGACTCGATGCGGCGGCCCTTCACCTTCTCGACGGTCCAAAGCGCCCGCCCGGCGCGAAAGGAGTCGCCGGCGGCCGCGATCTTGCCGAGCATCGCGTGCACATACCCACCGACCGAGTCGTAGTCGCCCGATTCCTCGATCGCAAGCCCCAGGCGTTCGTTGAGCTCTTCGAGCGGAAACCCCGCGTCGACACGCGCCTCGTGATCGTTGAGGATCGTGAGCTCCTCCTCCTCGGCCGAGTCGTACTCGTCACGAATCTCGCCCACGATCTCCTCGAGCAGGTCCTCCATGGACACCAGCCCTGCGGTGCCGCCGTACTCGTCGACGACGATCATCATGTGGACCTTCTCGACGCGCATCTCGAGCAGCAGCTCGTCCACCTTCTTCTGCTCAGGAGTGAACTTGATGGGCCGCAGGATCTTGGCGATGTCGAATTCCTGTGCGTTGCTGAGCGTGTAGAACAGCAGAAGATCCTTCGCATGAAGCAGGCCGGCGATGTGGTCGAGGTCCTCCTCGAACACGGGCATACGCGTATGCCGGTGCTCTTTGAATACCTTGACGATGTCCTTGAGGGTCGCCGTTTTGTCGATACCCACGATCTCGGTCCGCGGGACCATGATTTCCCGCACGGTCTTGTCGCCGATCTCGATGATCCCGTGGATCATCTGGTGCTCCTGCTCCTCGATCACGCCCGCCTCCTCGGAAACGTGCAGCAGGGTGAGCAGCTCTTCCTCGGTGAGGAACGGCGCGCGCGCGGCGCGGCCACCGGTGAGGGCGCGCGAGATGATCGTTACCGCCCACAGGATCGGTCCGAGGGCCGTGGCCAGCCGGTCGACCGGCCCGGCCGCAGCGAGGGCGACGCGCTCGGCGTAGCGGATCGCAAGTGTCTTCGGCGTCACCTCCGCGGCGATCAGGAGGACTACCGACAGCACGAACGAAACCACCAGTGCGAGCCACAGGCGCCACGCGCTCGGCACGCCCCAATGCGTGAACAGCGAATCGGTGAGCAGCGTGGTCGAGGTCGAGGCGACGATCAGGGCCAGGGTGTTCGTGAAGAGGACCGTGGACAGGTATCGGTTGGGGTCAGATCGCAGCTTCTGCAGGATTGCGGCCGACTTGCTCCCCTGCTCGGCGAGGAATCGCACGCGCAACCGTCCTATCGATGTGAGCGCGGTCTCAGTACCGGCGGCCAGCGCGGCCGCCAGAAAGCAGACCACCAACACGACGACTTCGGCCCATTCCTGTGCGTTCATGACGGCAGGACTATCTGAAGAGCTCTGAGACGCTCCGGTTCTCGTGTACCCGGATGATCGCCTCGGCGAGCAAAGGCGCAACAGAAAGGACCGTGAGCGGCGGACCGAGCTTCTCGGGTGAGATGGGCACGGAATCGGTGACGATCACCTCTTCGACGTTGGCTTTCTTGAGCCGCTCCACCGCATCGCCGGTGAGCACAGGGTGCGTCGCCGCGATCAGCACCCTGCGAGCGCCCTGGTTGTGAAGCGCCTGGGCCAGCTTGGAGATCGTGCCGCCGGTCGTGATGATGTCCTCGACAACCACGCAGTCTCTGTCCTTCACGTCACCTGAGACCGCGATCACCTCCACCTCGTCGTCGCCCGAGCGGCGCTTGTAACCGAACGCGATCGGTGCCGAGAGCTGGTTGGCCACAGCCTCGGCTCGGCGCCCGCCGCCGGCGTCCGGAGCGACGATCGTGAGGTGCTTCAGGTTCAGCGTGTGCAGGTGCTCGGCGATGATCCGATGCGGCGACAGATGGTCCGTCGGCACGTCGAAGAAGCCCTCGATGGCCTCGGCATGCAGGTCGAGCAGAAGCAGCCGATCCGCGCCGGCAAGCGTGATGAAGTTGGCGACCAGCTTGGCGGTGATCGGCTCGCGAGGCTGCGTCTTGCGCTCCTTGCGCGCGTAACCGTAGTAGGGGATGACGGCTGTGACACGACCCGCCGAGGCGCGGCGCAGGGCGTCGAGGATGATGAAAAGCTCCATAAGGTGCTCGTTTACCGGCGGCGAGGTGGGCTGGATCACGAACACGTCGTGCCCGCGCATCGAATCCTCGATCTTGACGTTGATCTCGCCGTCCGGGAAGCGGCGTAACCGGGGATCGGTCAGGGGCACGTCGAGCTTCTCGGAGATGCGCTCGGCCAGCTCGGGATTGGCGCTGCCCGCGATCAGCTTGAGGGCGCCCCATGGCGAGGACTCCTCTCCCGCGAACTCGACTGCCGTGGTCAATCTGCCGATCACTGCTTCTTTCGTACCACCCTAGCTGGAACTCCGACGGCTGTCGCGCCGTCCGGCACGTCCTTCGTGACGACCGAACCGGCCCCGGTGCGCGATCCCTTGCCAAGTTTGACCGGGGCGACCAGCATCGTGTCAACGCCCACGAACGCGCCGTCGCCGATCTTGGTCCGGTTCTTGTTCGTCCCGTCGAAGTTTGCCGTGATGGTACCGGCGCCGATGTTGACGTCCTCGCCGAGATCGGTATCGCCGAGGTAGGAGACGTGGGGCACCTTGCTGCCCCTCCCCACCTTCGTCCGTACGAGCTCGGTGAAGCTGCCGATATGCACATCCTCGGCGATCTCGGTTCCGGGGCGAAGCTTGACGAAGGGGCCACAGTCCGAGCGGTCGCCGACCCTCGCGTCCTCTATATGTACATGCGGGCCGATGCGGCAGTCGGCCCCGATCGTGGTGTGGGCCTTGAGCACCGTGAATGGCTCGATGACGGTGTCCTGCCCGACCGCCACGGTCGCGTCGACGAAGGTGGAGGCGGGGTCGACGATGGTCACCCCCGACAGCATCAGGTTGTCGAGGATCCGCCGCTGCATGATCGCGGTGGCGGCCGCGAGCCTGATGCGGTCCTTGACGCCCATCGCCTCGCGGGGATCGACCAGCTTGACGACGGTCACCGGCTCGAGGTGGAGGAAGACGTCTGTGAGGTAAAACTCTCCCGCGTTGTTGTCGTCCTTGATCGCCTTCAACGCTGCGGTGAGCTGGGTGCCATCGAAGCAGTACAGGCCGACGTTGAACTCGTGAACGGTGGCCTTGATCTCGGGGGTCGCATCTTTGCGCTCGACGATGCGCCCGAGGGCGCCGGCTGCGGTGCGAATGATGCGGCCGTCATCGCGGGTGGGGTCTTCGACGCTGGCCAGGGTGGCGGGCGTTCCCTTCTCCCGATGGGCGTGCACCAACTCCTTGATGGTGCCGGACGTGATGAGCGGGGAGTCACCGTTGACTACGAGCACCGCCTTGCCCTGCAGCTCGTGCTCCGGGATCTGGAGCAGCGCGTGCGCGGTGCCTTTCGGCTCGCGCTGGAAGGTGGGCGCGATGCCCCGCTCGTCGAGGTGCGCCGCGACCTCGGCGTGATGCGAGCTCACGATCGCCTTGATGTCGGTGACACCGGCGCCGGCGACCGCGTCCACCACCCAGTCGACCATGGGCCGGCCGCACAGGGGATGGAGGACCTTGGGAGTGCGAGACCGCATCCGG
>DASVEP010000171.1:0-2079 GCA_036380475.1 Candidatus Dormiibacterota bacterium | reverse complement strand
TTCCGAGGAGGGCATCTGGAACTCGGGCAAGAACTCCGAGCCCAACCTCGCGTTCCGGCCGCGGCACAAAGAGGGCTACTTCCCGGTGCCGCCGACAGACCGGCTGCAGGACCTTCGGTCCGAGATCATGCTCAAGCTCATTGAGGCCGGAGTCCAGGTCGAGGTGCAGCACCACGAGGTCGGCACCGCCGGCCAGGCCGAGATCGATATGCGCTTCGACTCCCTCACGAAGATGGGCGACAAGATGATGGTCTACAAGTACGTCATCAAGAACGTCGCCGCGCAGCACGGATACGTGGCGACATTCATGCCCAAGCCGCTCTTCATGGACAACGGTTCTGGGATGCACGTGCACCAGAGCCTCTGGAAGGACGGCGAGAACCTGTTCGCCGACAAGAGCGGCTACGCAGGTCTCAGCCAGACCGCCATCTATTACATAGGCGGTCTCCTGAAGCACGCCCCGGCGCTGCTGGCGCTCTGCGCGCCGACGACCAACTCGTACCGCCGGCTCGTGCCCGGCTACGAGGCGCCGATCAACCTCGTCTACTCGAAGCGGAACCGCTCGGCGTGCATCCGCATCCCGATGTACTCGACGAGTCCGAAGAGCAAGCGCGTCGAGTTCCGCTCACCCGATCCTGCCGCAAACCCGTACCTCGCGTTCTCTGCCTGCCTCATGGCCGGCCTGGATGGCATCAAGCACAAGATCCTGCCGCCCGAGCCAGTCGACAAGGACATCTACGAGCTCGAGGCCGAGCTGAAGGCGAAGATCAAGTCGGTGCCCGGCTCGCTGGCCGAGTCGCTGGATGCGCTCGAGAAGGACCACGCGTTCCTGATCGAGGGCGGCGTGTTCACCAAGGACGTGATCGACACCTGGATCGACTACAAGCGCAAGAAGGAGGTCGACCAGGTGGCGCTGCGACCCCACCCGTGGGAGTTCATGCTCTACTCGGACGTCTAAACCGGCCGACTAACTTCAGAACCACCCTCCAGAAAGGGCCTCGGGCAACCGGGGTCCTTTCCTTTATGTATCCGCCTCAGCCCGCCGGGAGTGGGAACCTACATCCCGAGCATGGCGCGGGCGCGGAGCGCGATCGAGATCGCGACACGTGTCTCCGGGTCGTCGAGCTGCAGCCCCGTAAGGGCCTGAATCCGCTCCACCCGGTAGCTCATCGAGTTGATGTGAATGCCGAGCTGCCGCGCTGCGGCTCGTCGGACCCACCTCGCCGCCGACAACGCCTCTAGCGTTTCGAGCAGCGGCGTATCCCGCGACTGCGCGTACTTGAGCAGCGTGCCGAGAAGCTCTTCGACGAAACGGCGCAACGCGTCGGGGCTTTGCACCTCGAGAAGCAGCCGGAAGGCGCCCAGCGATCGATAGGACGCGACGCGCCCACGCCCTCCGGCGCGCCGGGTCAGTCGCAGCGCCTGACGCGCCTCGAGGTGCGATCGCGAAAGCTCGCCGACAGAGTTGGCAAGGTTCCCTATCCCCACCGAGGCGGTGCCCGGCTTCATCACCGGAGCGGCTCCTGCAAGCACGAGCGCCGCGAGCTTCTCCACGGTCGCCAGGTCGGCGGCGATCTCATCGGGAATCAGGAATACCGCGGACGCAGAACGGACAAGCGTCAGCGATCCTGGCAGCCGAGACCTGATGAGCCCGTTGAGCGCGGCGTCCAACCGATCCTGCTGGCCTCGTCCCGCGAGCGCTGCCTCGGTCTCGTCATCGTCTGGCTCAAGCACCACCACCCAGGCGCGATGAGGAATCCTGTGCCCCAGACGCTCCGCCTGCCTGGCCACCCGCTCGGCCTCGTCGCCCTCCAGCCCACCAGCGAGCACCTCCTCGACGAGGTCGCCGCGAAGCCGCCGCTCGACCTCCGCGGCCGCACGGTCTTTGGCGAGCTCGAGCGCCAGCACTGTGGAACCGTGCTCGAGTGCACGACGCCTGCCGTGCGAGTCGACCGTCTGCTCATCCACCGCCACGGCCAGCAGGCCGAGCAGGTCAGCGCCGGCCCGAACCGGGACCACATCAAGCGGACGAGCGGGGCGCCCCGCGTTGATCCGCACCTCGCGCGCGCCGGCCTGGGC
>DASVEP010000170.1:0-2798 GCA_036380475.1 Candidatus Dormiibacterota bacterium | reverse complement strand
CGACAACCGCGTGCTCAGGCTGGGCTCGTTTGCGGCCACGTACATCGTGCTGTGGGGTCTGGCCGGAATACCGGCATTCGCGATCGCGGCCCTGCTCTCCTCGGTGGCGATGGACCATCCGCAGACCGCGCGCTACATGGCCGCGGGGATATTCCTGATCCTCGCCGCATATCAGGTCAGCCCGCTCAAGGATCGGTGCTTGCGGCACTGCCGCTCACCGCTGATGCTGCTGATCCACTACGCGAACTACCGCGGCCCGCTGCGCGATGTGCGCGCGGGGGCTCATCACGCCCTCTACTGTCTCGGCTGCTGCTGGGCCCTGATGCTGGTCCTGGTTGTGGCGGGTCTCATGAACCTGCTCGTCATGGTGGTCCTGGCGGCCGTGATCCTCACGGAGAAGTACTGGTCGCGCGGCGAGGCGTTTTCGCGCGTGGTCGCTGCGGCCGCCGTGGTCCTGGCGATCGCCGCGATCTTCGTCCCTGGATTGGCGCCGGGCTTCTCCGGAATGTAAATCAGCGCAGGGAGCGCACGGAGCGGAAGGCCCAGGAGCCGAGGCCGGTGGCGAGCATCATCCCGCCGCAGACGAGAAACAGCAGCGTCACGTTGACCTCCGCGATCGCGCCGGACGCCGCGTATGCGATCGGCGTCATGCCCAGCGATGCCAGCATCACCAGCGACATCACGCGCCCCTGCATCGAGGGATCGGTGCGGCGCTGCAGCCAGCTGATGGCGTTCGTGTTCACGGCGCCTGTCCCGATGCCGGAGAACGCCATCGCCAGGGCCGCCGGCCACAACGAAGGGAGGATGCCGATCACGCCGATGCCGAGGCCAAGCCAAATGCAAACGCCGGCGATGAGCAATCCAAAGCGCTTCGGGGTGGGCAGGAAGCCCGCCGCCAGCGCGCCGGCTGCGGCCCCCACTCCCCACGCGGCGAACAGGATGCCGAAGCCAGACGCGCCGGCCGCGAATCGACCGTGGGCGAGAACCGGGATGCCAACACCGAGCGCGCCGTTGGCCGCGAAATCGACGATGGCGATGACGATCAGTGACACGCGGATGCCGATGTCGGCCCATGCATATCGGAAGCCGGCGAGGATCTGGCCGCCAAGACCACCCTCTTTGTGTTCTTTGCCGGCCGCCGCGCGCGCAGCAACCGGGAGCCACAGGATGAATAGGAAGCCGATGGCGAAGCACGCAGCATCGGCCGCGATCGCCCAGCCGGTGCCGAGCGAAGCGACGGTGATGCCGCCGAGCACCGGTCCCAGGATGATCGAGATCTGCGACGTGACGTTGAGCACGGCATTCCCGGGCTCGAGCTCGTGGTCGGCGACGACCCTGGGCAGGATCGACTGCCGCGCCGGCAGGAAGAAGGCGTCGACGATTCCGAACACGAAGGAGATGGCGTAGACCTCCCAGATCTGCGCGTGCCCGGTGAGCACCAGCACGGCCAACGGCGCCACGAAGACGGCGCGCAGGCCCATCGAGCCGAGCATCGTCAGGCGTGGCGACAGCCGGTCCGCGAATGCGCCGCCGACCAACATGAGCGCTCCACTGGGAAGTGCACGCACGACAAGGACGGTGCCCAGCGCGAGGCTGGAGCCGGTGAGCTGCAGCACCAACCAGGAGATGGCGATGTAGCTGAAGAAGTCGCCGATCAAGGAGAGCGTGGTGCCGACCCACAGCAAGCGGAACGGCCCGGACGCGAACACGGTCCACGGGCGCTTTCGAGGTGTTGGGACGGCCGGCGGGGACGCGGCCTCGTCGATCACTGCACTAATTCGCGACGGCCGCGGTCGCATACGTCTGCTCGGCGCTCACTTCCCAAAGGCGGCGTGCGATTTCGGGGTTGCGTCCCTCGGGCGATGGCGCCACTTGCTTCCTGTCGACGAAGTACCCACCACTCACGCCGTTGACCTCGGGCGAGTCGACCAGCCACACCAACGTGTCGGCTCCCCGCTTCGGCTTCCGCGAGAACGCATTCACGATAGCCATCGTGAGTCGGGCCGGTCCGTTGAGCTCTCGCGTGATGCCGGTCGCCACGAGCCCGGGATGAAAGCAGTTGGCGGTGACGCCCGTTCCCTCCAGGCGGCGCGCGAGCTCTACGGTGAACAGAACGTTGGCGAGCTTGGACTCGCCGTAGCGGGCGAAGCCGGGGCCTGCGAGGCTGCGCTTTGCGTATGCCGCTGTGCCGTCGAGGTCGTCGAATGGGATGTGCGCACCGACGTGCGCGTCAGACGCGGTCGTGACGATGCGCGCCGGCGCGCTCTGCTTCAGCCGTTCGAGCAGCAGGTTTGTGAGCAGGAACGGCGCCAGGTGATTGACAGCCCAGGTGGTCTCGATCCAGTCCTCGGTGAGCCGGCGGTTCGTGAGGTAGACACCGGCGTTGTTGACCACGACATCGATGGTTGTGTGGCGAGCCAGGATGTCGTCGGCCGCGCGGCGCACCGCGTTCTTCGACGCGAGATCCGCGACGACCACCTCGGCGCCGATGCGATGCGCCAGGGCGCTTGCCTTGGTCTCGTCGCGCGCCACGATAGTCAGCTTCGCGCCGCGCATCGCAAGCTCTTCGGCCGCGGCGAGGCCGATGCCGCTCGTGGCGCCGGTCATCACGACGTGTTTCCCTGCAACCCCGGTCCAGCTGCTCATATCTCCCCCGTTATTCGGCGAAGATCTTGATCTTCACGTCGTCGTCTTCGTCCGTGATGTCCACCGATACGTCCTGCAGGTGGTCGATGAGCTCGTTGAGGTTTTCGGGCTTGATCTGCGTGACATCGAAGGTCATGCCCTGTTTGCGCAGC
>DASVEP010000169.1:0-4265 GCA_036380475.1 Candidatus Dormiibacterota bacterium | reverse complement strand
CGCGATGGACTGGTCACACCCCTCGAGCGCGTGCGCACATTCGACCGCGCATTGAATCGCGTCGTCGAGCTGACGCGCGAGGTCGACACCGGCCACGGAGTGTGCCTCATCGTCGGGCACGCGGACGCGCACGACGCCGCGGAGCGCATGGGCCGCGAGCTCGAGCCGATCGCTGACACGTTGATGATCCAGCCGCTCGGACCCGTCGTGGGCGCCCACGCCGGACCTGGCGTGGTAGGCGTCGGCTGCTACCCGGCGGAGCTGTTCCCGCTCGGGATCAAGCCACCCGCCATCGCACTGAGGCAGGCGTAACGAGCTTCTCGAGCTTGCCCTCGACGGCGAGCGCCTGGAGGTGCGCGAGCCCTTCCTGGAGGGCGAGACGCTTTTCGTAGAGGTTGTCTCGCGGACCCCACAGCTTGATAGCGACCTGCCACGCGTTCATCTCACCGCCCGCGACGATCTCGAGAATCTGGTCGAGCCGCCGGCGGTGGTGCGCGGCGAGTGCCGTCACACGGCCGGCAGCGTCGTGGAACGGGCGCCCGTGGGCAGGCAGTATCAGACGCGGTCCGTAGGCCGCCAGCCGCTGCAGTCCGTCGAGGTATTCGTGCAGAGGGTCGGGCGTGCTCTGCGGGTGCAGGCCGATGTTCGGAGACAGCTCCGGAAGCATGTGATCTCCGGCGAACAGCACCTTCTCGTCGCGTTCATAGAGACAGATGTGGCCGGGTGAATGACCTGGGGTCCATTCCACTCGCACGCGCCGGCGGCCCATATCGAGGGTTTCCGCGCCGTCGAGCTGCACCGACGTCTCGGCCGGCTTGACAACCTGGCTCAGCGCGCGTTGCGAGTTGCTCAACACCTCGGCCTCACCGGGCGGCACGCCGTTGACGAGCAGATACGTGTGCACCTCCTTCACCAGATGCTCGAGCTCCACGTAACGCGGATTGACCAGCGGGACTTCGAGACGATGCAGGTACAGGTCAGCCCCTCCGTCGCCGGCAAACGCGCCCGCGGCGCCGTAATGGTCCGGATGGATGTGGGTGACCACGAGCCGCCGGATTCTCTTTCCGCCCACCTGCGACACGGCGGAGTGGATGGCGCTGACCGACTCGTCGGAGTTCATGCCGCAGTCGAGCAGGTCGACGTCCTCGCCATCAGCGAAGAGAAACACGTTGACAAGGCCGTCCTCGAACGGGATCGGGAGGCGGAGCTCGAAGACTCCCTCTGCCACTTCGCTCAGCGCGAGCTCAACCACGTTCCCGGCATTGTCTAAGATGAGGCTCGTCGGCCGTTGCGATTGCTCAGGAGGAGCGAATGTCTGAAGTCCAGCTGTCACCCGACCAGATCGTCGAGGCGCTGCCCAAGTACCTCATCCCCGAAAAGGCGGGCACCACCAAGGCCACCATCGTGTTCGACCTGAGCGGCGAGTCAGCCGGCAAGTGGTGGGTGAAGATCCACGACGGCGCGGCCGAATCCGGGAAGGGCGATCCTCCTGAGACGCCGAACCTGACGCTTCAGGCTGACTCCAATGACTGGGTGAAGATCATGACCGGCGCTATGGACGGCACCTCCGCCTTCATGCAGGGAAAGCTCAAGATCAAAGGCGATATGGGCCTGGCGATCAAGATGCAGACCCTGTTCAAGCGCCCCTAGTAAGAAAACTTCCAGGAGCCCAGCCGGGCGGCCATCTGCGTCTCCAGGTCCAGGTGGCCCTCACCCGAACGCATGTCGAGGATCACGACGTGGTGCTGGGTGAGGGCGATGCGCCGGCCGTCGGGCATGATCGCGGCCTCGGTCGCGTTGCCCCACGAAATCGTCTGCAGGGCGGGCGGCGAGGCCATGTTCGTGTTGACCCACGACGCCAGGCTCGAGGAAGCCCCGCGCTCATACGTCGAGATGATCATGAATGCGAAAAGGCCGGCGTTTGGTGAGCAGATTGGACGCGCGGACGCGCCCGCCGGCGGGGAGGTGCACGGGATGTCTGTGATGTCGAAGGTTAGGTCGAGGCCGGGCGGGCTGGAGCTGGCCTGCGAGCGCTCGACATACTTCCAGGTCCCCGGGTAGCAGAAGCCCCATCCCGCCTGCGAGTCGGCGAGCCCGTTGTCGCCTGTCGGGCAGTGGAGATCCGCCCCAATCTGGATTACGCTAGGCACGGGGTGAGTGTTCGTGCCTGGCTGGCACGCGACAAGAGCCAGCGCCAGGAGCGCAATCGGCAACCGGCGCATGGTCGTCTTCACAGACGGCTAATTGTGCTTGACCGGGTAGGGAGATCCATCCCCGCGTTGTGTGAACGAATCCGAGAGTAGCCGGGCGCGGTATTACAGAGGAAGGGGATTGAGATGGCAACCCGCAAGAGACCCGACAACGCACCCGAGGAGATGCTCGAAGCGAGTCGGCGGCAGCTGGAACAGCTGGCGACGGCCTGCGGCGAGGAAGCGGGCCTGCATAGACCGCTGGCGGATGTCGTCGGTGGCGTGATCACATCGATCCCCGAGGACACCGATCTTGCCCAGGCCCTTTCCGACCGCGAGACATCGGACCTGCTCGTCCACCTGCTGGACGAGAATCGCGAGCAGGTCGAGCATGCACTGCAGCGGATTCGCGACGGTGCCTATGGCATCTGCGAGACGTGCGGGCACCGGATCCCGGCCGCGCGTCTCAGCTTCCAGCCTGCGGCCACGCGATGCGTCGAGTGCCAGGCGCACTGGGACCGCCTGAACGGCAGGACCGCATAGTTAGGATTCACCTCCCCACCATGTGGGGAGGCCGGCCCGATCGCGAAGAGTTCACCTCCCCACCATGTGGGGAGGTCGGCCCGATCGCGAAGCGATCCGGCCGGGTGGGGAGGTTGTCTAAACCCTAGTCGGCCGGCGCAGGAAAGTAGCGCCGAGCAGCACCAGCCCGGCGACGGCGATCGCGCCCCCGATCCAGAACCACTCCATCTTCCCGGTCATGAAGCTTCCCGGGATGAAGCCGAGACCCTGGCCCGCGAACACTCCGCCGACGAGGACGGCCAGCACTCCGATGACTCCGATGCCAGCTTTCACGCCAGCTATTACCGGAGCCGGTTACGGCCTATTCAGGTCTAAACACCGCCGTACACGATCGACTTCTGCTCGGTGTACTGGTAGAAAGCCTCCACCCCGTGCTCCTTGCCAAAGCCAGACTGCTTGGTGCCGCCGAATGGCAGCTCATCGTGCGCAATCTGGAGTGCATTGACCCAGGTGTAGCCGGCTTCGAGCTCATCGACCGCGCGTCGAGCTGCCGGCATGCTCGCCGTCCAGATCGAAGAACCCAGCCCAAACGGTGAGTCGTTCGCGAGCCTCAGTCCCTCATCGAGGTCCTTGATCTTTCGCACCGGCAGCGCCGGGCCGAAGACCTCCTCGGTCCACATGCGCGCTCCGTCTGGAACGTTTTCGAGGATGCTCGGTTCGATGAACCAACCCTTCTCGTAGTCGCCTCCCTTCGGGCGGCCGCCGCCGAATGCGACCTTGGCGCCGCGGTCGATCGCGTCTTTGACCTGGGCCTCTACCTCGGCGCGCTGGGTTTCGGAATGCATCGGACCCATCCGGCTGTCCTTGTCGAGACCGTTGCCGGGCTTCAACTTGGACGCACGCGCAACGAGCTTCTCTAGGAGCGCGTCGTAGACACTCTCCTGGACGTACAGCCGCTTGACCGCGAGACACGCTTGACCGCAGTTGAAGAACCGACCCACCGAAATCGCGCGAGCGGCCGCCTCGAGGTCGGCATCGTCGAGGACGATGCACGGGTCGCTGCCGCCGAGCTCGAGGGTGATCTTCTTCAACCCTTCGGCTGCACGCGCCATGACCTTCTTTCCGGTCGGGGTAGAACCGGTGAGAGCGATCTTGCGGATCAATGGGTGATCCACGATGGCCTCGCCGGTCGCCGCGCCAAGGACGACGTTGACGACCCCTTCGGGCAAGCCGCCCTCTATCAACGCTTCGATGCACGCGAGCGTCGCCAGCGGCGTCGTGCTCGCCGGCTTGAGCACAACTGTGTTTCCGGCAGCAATCGACGGCGCGACCTTGTTGGCCGCGAGCGTCAGCGGGAAGTTCCAGGGGACGATCGCGCCGCACACGCCGATCGGCTTGCGAACCACGAGGCCGTAGGTCGTCATGTCGGGCAACCTCACGTGCTGGCCGTGGATCTTGTCAGCGAGGTCTGCGAACCAGCCTATGTTCTCGCCGAACCGCTTGGCTTCGAGCCGCGACTCAAGCATCGTCTTGCCCTGCTCCTTCGTGAGCAGG
>DASVEP010000168.1:0-10629 GCA_036380475.1 Candidatus Dormiibacterota bacterium | reverse complement strand
GGAAAGCTATCGATTCTGGGTGGGCTTTACCGAGCTCAATGAGGTCCGCATGATGGACGGGCTCACCGCCCAGGCCTACTGGGGAACGATGGCTCAGTACGACCCCACCATCGTCTACCGAATGGAATGGGAGCTGCTCCGTTTCGTTGCCGACCAGAAGGCCAGGCCGTCGATCCTTGGCTTGATTGCTTTGGGCACGCATCTACTGCTGCGCGGCCCGACCGTGCTGTACCTGATCGGTAACGCAGACCCGTTTGCACAAGAGGCGCTGACCGCATGGCAGACATGGCGTGCAGCGCATCCCGTGCCGACGACCCCGACGCCGTGAGACTCAGGCGCACCGTCTCGTAGGTAAAAAGCGTGACGGCTCGGGTCAGTCCCACCGGAAGACGCGGCCGGCGGCGATCAGCAGGACGATTGCCCAGGCGAACAGCCAGACCAGGTCCACCTCGATCGCACCCAGGTTGGCACCCTGTCCAAGCTGCTGCATCCCATCGGTGACGTAAGACACCGGGAAGTACTTGGTGATGGCTGCGATGCCTGGGGGGAGCGCCGAGGAAAGGAGGGCAATGAATATCATCGGAAATGCAATGCTCTGGGCGACCGCCGTCGCGCGCTGAGGATCCCTGATCCAGCCGCTGATGGCGAGACCCATGCCGAGGAAGACGAGGTAGGCGACCACCAGCAGTAAGAACAGCGAAACCAGGTCGAGGTGGACGCTGAACAGCAGGCTGGCGGCGACGAGGATTGCAGCCGTCTGCAGCGCTCCCACGGCAAAGGACGATGTCGCGTGCGCCAGCACGAAGATCGAGGGACTGATTCCGGTTGCCTTGAGCCGTCGCAGCACGCCGGTTGACTTGTAGTTGGAGAACGTACCCGCTGCAAGCATCAGCCCGCTGCCGATGATGTTGAACGCGACGATACCGGGCAGCAGGAAGTCGATCGGTCCGGCAGTCCTGCTGTGCAGCGCCGCGGGCGAAATCGAGATGCTCGGCACCTCTTTCAGGACGTTTTGGTCATAGCTGTCGACCGTGGCTCTGACGAGCGGTAGGCTCGTCTCACCAGCGGTTCCCGCGCGGTAGGTAACCTCGAGGCTCACTGCGATCGGCCGGCCAGAAGCGTCTTGCCGGCCGAAATTAGACGGGATCACGACTTCCAGGTCGGCCTTGGCCTGGCTGAGCTGCGCTCGCGCGCTGGCCGCGGATGCCTCCGTCACATCGAAGCTGGAAACCGAACGCAGATCGCCGATCAGAACGGCTGCGGCGCCATTCGAGCCGTCGACGACGACCAGCTTGGTGTGAGGTCCAGGGCTGTCAAAGACAACCTTGAACAGGAACAAGAGGACCAGCAGCGCCAGGAAGAGTGACGAGGACGCGATGGGGTTGCGCACGTACATCTTGAAGTTGGAGATGGTCAATGAGGCATAAGCGCGGATCTGGTTGTTCATGTCAGCCCTCCCTCAGCTGCTTGCCGGTGATATGGAGATAGACGTCTTCCAGGTCCGCCGGCCACATGACCACGTCTTTGTGAAACCCTGTCTTCAACAGCTCTTGCACCAGGGCAAGCGGCGCGTCGAGCGCCAGGATCTTCCCTGAGTCCAGGATCGCCACGCGGTCACACAGGTGCTGAGCTTCTTCCATGTAGTGAGTGGTCAGCACGATCGAGCGGCCGTCCCGGCGCAACCCGTCGATCAGGTCCCAGAGCCTGCGACGGGCCTGTGGATCGAGACCTGTGGTCGGCTCGTCCAGGAACAGGAGCGGCGGGTCATTGACGAGCGCAACTGCCACCGCAAAACGCTGTTGCTGGCCGCCTGAGAGTGTTTTGACCTGGCGCCGTGCAAGGTCCTTCAGGCCTACGCGATCCAGCAGCTGTTCGGTTTCCCGCTCCTTCCCGTACAGGTCGGCGAACAGACCCAACAGCTCGATGAGCGTCAGTCGCTCGAAGAACGCGCTCTTCTGGAGCGCTATGCCAATCGATCCGCGGACGCGCTCCGGGTACCGAGCAACGTCGACGCCATCGACGGTCACGCTACCCCGGTCAATCGGAAGCATGCCTTCGATCATCTCGAGGATCGTCGTCTTGCCTGCGCCGTTGGGTCCCAACAGGCCGAAGACCTCGCCTCGCTTCACCTCAAAGCTGACGCCACGGACCGCATGGACGGTTCCGTACGACTTCTCGAGGTCGCGCACGGTGACCAGCGCCTCGCCTGTTGCCACATCTGCCGTGGTTTCGACATACGTGTCGACTTGTGCATTCATCTTCAGCCCCTCCTCATTGCAATGAACAGCCCGACCAGATAGGTGACCCCGAACACAGCACCCAGCGGCGGCCAGATCGATTGGTTGACGGCGCCCCGCGCCACGTCGTAGAAGAATCCGCCGACTATGACCAGCGCCAGGACCTGGCCCGCGGTCGCCGCCGCCCGAGTGTGAGCACTCGCGGTCCTCTCGTCCTCGCCGGGCGCGCTGAGGACCGCGATAGGCTCCCAGCGCCGCCCGACCAGGAGAATCAGACCGTAGGCAACCATGATTCCCGACATGGCAAGGGCCAGCGGGAGGGGAACATGGCCTACGACTGCCAGGCCGAAGATGACGACGGCGAGGATGAATGAGCCGCCGGCTCCATTGATGAATGACCAGGCCCTGTTCATCTGCGACCTCCATCGCTGTTCGACGCGGTGTCGAAGATTTGCTCGACCGGCAACTCGAAATACCGCGCCAGCGCCAACGCCAGCGGCAGCGACGGCGTGTAGCGCTCGGTCTCGATGGCGTTCACCGTCTGGCGAGAAACACTCATCGCCCTGGCGAGATCGCCCTGCGAGAGCTGTCGAGCGGTTCTAAGCTCCCTAACCCGGTTCTGCACTGCAGGTGTAAAGTTAGCTTGTCACCTGCCAAATGTCAAGTCGGCTTTACAGGCGGGTGTCACACAAACGAGGGCTCACGGGTCAACCAGGTGATCGGACGGATCGAAGGGGATTGACCATACTCAACCAGGACTGGCTCGCCCAGCGGTTCGAGGCAAACCGCACCCACTTGCGCGGTGTTGCCTTTCGGATGCTCGGCTCCTTGACCGAGGCCGACGACGCCGTTCAGGAAGCCTGGATTCGTCTTAGCCGCACCGACACAAGCCGCGTTGACAACCTGCAGGCGTGGTTGACGACGGTCGTCGGCCGCGTCTGCCTCAACATGCTGCGATCGCGCAAAACGCGCGGCGAAGAATCTCTGGAAACCCACCTCCCGGACCTCGTTCTGAGTCCGCAGGAGGGGATCGATCCCGAGCAGGAGGCCTTGTTGGGCGATTCAGTAGGGCTCGCGATGCTCGTCGTGCTTGACTCCCTGACCCCCGCCGAGCGCGTTGCGTTCGTATTGCACGACGTCTTCGCGTTGCAGTTCGACGACATCGCACGCATCATCGAACGAACTCCGACGGCTACGAGACAACTCGCGAGCCGTGCTCGTCGCCGAGTCCAGGGTGCGCCCGTTCCCGATGTCGATCTTGACGGCCAATGGGCTGTCGTCGACGCCTTCCTCGCGGCATCCCGCGCCGGTGACTTCGAAAGGCTGCTCGCCGTCCTCGACTCTCAGGTCGTGTTGCGCTCGGACGGCGGTGTGGCGCGTCCGGCCTTGACGTTGCGGATCCGCGGCGCGCAGGCGGTTGCCGAACGGGCGATGAGCTACCGCCAGATGGCCGAAACGTCGACGCGGATTCTCGTTAACGGAATACCAGGGGGCATTGTGTGGGCGCCCGACGGGAGTCCGTATGCGGTCATGGCAATCACGGTCAAGGGCGGAAGGATCGTCGGTCTCGACTTCCTAACGGACCCGGACCGACTCGGCCGGTTGGATCTCACCGTGGTCGCCGGCTGAGCGTTCGAGGCCTTTGGGCACGGCGGTCACATCGCCCCCATCTGGCGGGTCTACCTGTGTAGAAGGCCGAACGAATGGACACAGGGATGGCTAGGAAGATGGACGACCGAATTAGCCGCGCCGCTCGCGCACCGCGGCGGGTCAGGTGGTTCGGCGCATTTCTGCAGTTCCTCTTGGCTGCCGGCGTTCCGCTGGGCCCCAACCGGCTCGTCACCATGTCAGGCCGGAAGAGTGGCCTGCCCCGCACCACGGCGCTGGCGGTTATCGAGGTCTTGGGAAGGCGTTGGGTCTGGGCTCCCTGGGGCGAGGTCAACTGGGTGAGCAATCTTCGCGCGGCCCACCGGGCGACGATCACCATGCGCGACAGGAAAGAGGAGGTGGTCGCAACCGAGCTGGATCCGACTCAGCGAGTCGGGTTCTTCCGCGACGTATTAGGTCCTCTCGCGCGAGGCATTCCGTTCGGTACTTGGTTGATCCGCATCGTCGATGGAGTCGATCTTGCCGATCCGTCCGATGCGGCCGACGGTCGATGTGTCTTCGAGCTCCACCAGGCTAGCTAGGTGCGTAATCATCAACGACTGTAGGTCTTGTACCAATTTTCCAGGCTTCCGGCGGCGTGAGGGTAGGACTCGGTCCAGGGCCTGGCGTGCTGCTCAACGATTTCCCGCAAGCGAAGAAGTCGACGATACGCGACGTCCTTGAAGAACGCTTGGCGTTCCGCGGCGGCCAGGTCTGTGGCCTCGGTCCAGATGCCGCGTCCGCACGCGACTCCGCTGGCGCCGGCGCGGCACGCAATCTCGGCCATCTCGACAAAAGCGTCGGGTGAGTTCTCGCCGGACAACAGCACCCAGGGACGTCCCGCAATAGACGTCAGCTCGGCACAAGCATCTCGCCACCTGCCTCGATCGCTCTCTTCTGGACCATATGGAAACTGCAGCTTGAGCACATCAGCCCCGAGTCGAGCCATGCTGGCCGTCGTCTCCACTATCGCGCGCCGCCGCTCCTCGCCTGCGAGCTGCATGCCTTCGGCCACGGAATAGGTGAGGGGCTCGACGAAGATGGGCAGGTCCACGGCGCGGCACTCGGCAACTGCACGGCTGACGAATTCCTCCTGCTCGCCAACGTTCGCTGCGTGTGGGTGGTAATAGACGAGCACTTTGGCCGCCGATGCGCCGATGTCACGAGCCTTGGTTGCGCTCCATCCGTCGAGCAGACGGCTGCGCCGGACGGTCGATGGGCCTTCATATCCGGTGGCTTCGAGGGCGGTGATCAGCCCGACGTCACCGGGCAATGAACCGTCGGCGATGCACTCGGCGGCTCCGATTTCGGGATCGAGGAGAACGCCGCTCGCAGCGCTCGCCAGGGCGCGAACCGCTGTGCGCTTGAACTCGACAAGCTCGTCGTAGGAAACGCCGGCCGGGTCGGATGGGCGCAACATTCGACGCAGGTTCTGGCGATGGTCCAGCGCCATGATCGTGAAGCGGCCTGACAGCGAAGCACATTGCTGCAAACCGCGCAGGGTTCCGATCGGCTGATTCATATCCGGATTCTCTGTCGCCTCAAAAACAATCCTTGCCAGCCGGGCATCAGTTTGCTATACGTATGCGGTGCAGGTCAAACGTGCACGCACAAATGTGCGCGAGAGCCCAGAAACAAATCTGCTGGCGGAGGTCGCGCGGGCGTACTACGAGCAGGACCTGACACAGGAGCAGATCGCTCGAGAGTTGGGTGTTTCGAGGTCGCAGGTTTCGCGATATCTCACGGAAGCGCGGAACCGCGGAGTTGTTCAGATCCGAATCGTCGCCCCTGAAGCCAGAAATCGCGAGCTCGAGGTGAGGCTCAAGAAGCGTTTTTCCCAGCTCCAGCACGTAGTTGTGGCAACTGTGTTCACTGATCGCGACAGCTCAATCCGCATGGCGGTCGCCCGAGCTGGTGCGCGTCTGCTGGAGCAGCTGGTTACGCCCGATTCCGTGATTTGTTTCGGTGCGGGGCGCACGCTCGCGCACCTCGTCCGGCTGCTGACGCCAATGAACCTACGCAACGTGTCGGTCGTCCAGGCCATGGGGAACGCCGGTCACCAGGGACTGGAGATCGACTACAACGCGATCTCCCAGGCCGCAGCGGCGGCATTCGGCGGGCGGGCCTACCAGATCAATGCCCCTGCGATTCTGGGCAAAGGCGCTCGGGCCGCTGAGCTGGAGGCTTCCAGTCCGCAGCTCGCCGAAGCTCTCCGTCTCGCTCGGACCGCCGACCTCTTTGTGGTCGGCGTCGGCACCCTCTCACTGGACGAGATCTACGTCAGCACCGGCCTCATCAAAGAGACCGATCTGCGTTCGCTTCGTCGCGAAGGCGCGGTCGGCGATATCTGCGGAAATTTCTTCGACGAAGACGGGCGGCCTCGTCCGAGCTTGTTTCATGACCGCGTCGTCGGAGTAAGGCTCGACGACCTTCGGAGAGCGCGCTTGGCGCTCGCATGTGCAGGAGGTGAAGAGAAGGGTGCTGCCTTGTTCGGAGCCCTGACGGGGCGCTGGATCAATGCACTCGTGACGGATGAGGTCACGGCAAGGACCGTACTCGACCGTGCCGGGCGTTCAGCAGCGGGCCTAGCCCAAGCGGGCCCACGTTCATAGGGAGGAAAGGAAGATGAGACGTTCGTGGGTTGGAGCCATGGTCGCCGTCCTGGTGGTCATGACTGCGTGTGGATCTACACCCAGCCCGTCGCAACCGGCGGCGGGAAAGGTTCTGAAGACCGAGAAGATCGTCGGTGACAAGCTGACCCTGTCGTCGAGTCAGCAATCGACCGTGAAGTCCTACTCGAAGGGCAAGTTGGTTGGAATCGTCGCGCTGACGATGCAGACCCAGTACCACCAGAACCTGAACAACGCTGCCAAGGCCGAGGCTGAGGCTCTCGGATTCAACGCTGAGATTTGCGACTCCGGAGTCGACAACGCGAAGGCCGTGGCCTGCCTGGAAGGTTTCATCACCAAGGGCGCCGTGGCCATTGTCACAACGAACGCGGCGGACACCGTCGGCCCGGCGGTGCGTGACGCCATCGCCAAGCACATCGTCGTCATCCAGGTGACCGGCACCGACATGGTCGATTTCGGCGCCATCACCGTCTCTGTCAACAACATCACCATCGGAGAGGCCGAGGGGACAGGCGCCGGACAGTACGCGGCGGCCAAGTTCCCCGGCAAAGCGGTTCAGGTGGCGATCCTCGACTACCCGTCGATCCCAGACCTCGTCGCCCGAGCCGACGCCATCCAGTCCAAGATGCTGGCGGCTGATTCCAACATCCAGGTTGTCGGTCGCTTCATCGGCGGGCTTGCTTCCAATGGTGTGACGTCGACCGAAACCGCGCTCCAGAAGTTTCCAAACCTGCAGGGAATCGTCGGCATCAATGACGGCGGCGACCTCGGCGCATACCAGGCCCTCGTGGCGGCACACAAGACCGATGCCACCACGTTCGTATTCGGCATCGACTGCGACCCGCAGGCGATGACCTATATCGACCAGGGGACGATTTACAAGGGATGCGTCGACACCAACCCGAGCGGCACCGGCAAGCTCGCGGTCGATGCTTTCGCAACGACGTTCGCTGGATCAGACGTGGCCGGCCAGATTGAAGTTCCAGTCTCGGTGCACACGCACAGCTAAGGAGACGAAGTTCATTTGGACCGCATGGTCGAAATCGACATCGATTGGTTCGGGAGCCCGCCCTGGGACCGCTCGCTCGAGCGGTTCCTGGGGCGGACCCGATCGCTGCTGCAAGGAAAGCGGGAGGTGCAGGGCGTCTGCTTCAACGTCGGGTGGTTGGCAGACATCGTCACCGAATGGACCGGCGACCCTGAACAGCGCCTGCCCCTCCGATCGAGACGGTTCGCGCACTGGGCGACGCTCAGCTACGCGGACCTTCGCGACTTCTTCGCCAAAATGAAGTCCGACGCCGCGCGCATCGGCCTGCCCGACCTGCGCCTCGGTGTTCTTGTCGCCGGGCTCGGACAGGTGGTGGCGCCGCCCGACGACGGGAGCATGTATGACCTTTACTCCAGCTGGTACGAACGCCACCCCGAGCTGTACCCGCTGGACATCTCGCCTCTCCCTGGGCCAGACCTCGATCCTCGTGTGCCGCTGAAGAGAGACGGCTACGCCTACGCCACACGACCCCAAGGCCTGCAGGAGGGCGAGCCGTTTCCGGAATTTTTCGGGGCGCAGTGGGGCTCGGTCGCGAAATTCCTCGGGCTCGACTTCATCCATCTGCGTGATGGCTTCTTTGGTCCGCTGCTCTACACCCGCTGCGGGCCGTACGGAACCACAGCCTCAGCCGATCCGGCGGAAAACCACACCTGGACAGACGCGGTCAAGCGTCTTTTCAGAGCCTGCAAGGAAGGGAACCCCGACGGACTCGTGATCGCCTATTCGAGCGGAATCAGCGGCACCGCGGAGTGGCTGGCAGGCTGCGTCGACCTCGAGGAGATCGTCGCCGACGGCGCTCTTGACGTCTTCATCGATCAGACCTGGGGCGGCGCCTGGCAGGACTGGTGGGACGACACGTGGAAGGGCTGGACGTTCCAGCTCGCCTACCTCCTCGGCCATGCCGCTCAGATAGCAGCCGGCAATGAGCGCCGCGATCGGCCGTGCCGGCACTACCTCCTCATCGAGACCTGGGACGGCTGGGAGCCATGGGACACGCTTCACGACACACCCGAAAAGTTGCGGTGGGCGATATGGGCGTTCACCCATGCCACTGTGATCGGAGCCGAGGACCGGCTGATCGCGCGTGACGGGATCTACATCTCGTGGATGAACGACTGGAACGACCGCCTTATCGGCGAGGAAGAGGTGTCGTTTCTCACGCGCCATCTCGATGCTGCTGAGGCGAGCGCGGCCCAAATAGACCGGATCTTCGGTCCGCTCCTCGTCCACAACCGCGCCGGTCTCCTTGTCAAGGCCCAGACGACCCCGGGCTCGAATGCGAGCGAGTGGGCCGAGGACTACGCGGGCATGGCATTGAAATGGGGCCTGCCGGTTCTCGCCGCATCGACTCCGCAGTGGATGCCGAAACGCTGGCCTGAGGGCGCACTGGTGCAGCTGGCCCGTGGCCTGGATGTCGAGCGTCTCGAGGAGCTCGGCGGCCCGGTGATCTCCACCGGGCGCGCGGATTTCGTTGGCACATCCCTGTTGGAGCGCGCAGGCGTTGCTGCAAGCGCGGACCGGTTGCCGAGCGGTTATACGCTCGGCCGTCCGGCTAGCTCCGACCTTCCTCGCGAGGAACGCGTGCATCTGCCCGAGCGGGTTGCCGTGACCGCTCGCGAGAACGCGTGGGTCGGATACGAAGCAGGCGGTTCGCCCGTTCTGACAGCCCAGGATCGCTTTCTCTACTGGCAGCCGCCTGACCTCGCGGACCCGACCGATCCACTGGTGCCGCACTCCCAGATCGGCACCGTGTCGCCGTACGTGGAGGCCGTGCGAGCCATGCAGGCCCGAACCAACGACGGCGTGCGCATCGAGCCGGCCGCGGCGAGCGAGCCCGTCACGTTCTCCTGCTGGTCGAGCGGCGGCATCGTCCACGTGCTGCTCGGAAACCTCGAGTCAGGCTGGATGGGCGACTCGCGCTTTTCTCGGCGCGTCACGGTGATCCTGCCCCGCGCTCGGTTGGGGCTGCAACCTGCCACCGCATACGCCCTGCATCCAGATGGCGGCGGAACACCGTACTCGGCTCACGACGGCGGCGCCGAAGAGCTGCGGTTCACGATTGACGTGCCGCCACAAGGATGTGTCGTCGCGCGGCTGGAGACGTCGCGATGAGCGCGATCTTGGCTGCGCTCCGCCGCGAAAGCGGAGCGATTCGGCGAGCTCGAGCGCTCGATTTCCTGGCCGAGTATGGCTTCATCGTCTTCTTCGTCATCTGGGCGATCTATCTGTCGATCGCGACTGTCCAGTTCCTGACGCCCGACAACCTTCTGATCGTGTTGAGGCAGGCATCCATCTTTGGTGTGCCCGCAATCGGCGCGACGTTCGTGATGATCGTGGCCGAAATCGACATCTCGTTCGGTTCCCTCCTCGGACTAAGCGGCGCGATCGGCGGGAGCATGATCGTCGCCGGCGCCAGCCCGGCCGCCGGGTTCGTCGTCGCCATCCTCGTTGGCGGGCTCGTGGGGCTGATCAACGGTCTCCTGGTGACCGTGATCCGGATTCCGTCTGTGGTCGCCACGCTGGGGATGCTCACCGTTTTGCTAGGAGTCGGGCTCTGGTACACGCACGGCCAGAGCTATTTCGGCCCGCAGCTCGAGCCGATCATCTTCCTGGCAGAGGGATATGTCGGCTTCCTGCCGGTGCCGGTGATCATCCTCTTCATCGCGTACGGTCTCGGCTACCTGCTGCTCAGCCGCACGGTCTTCGGGCGCTGGATCTACCTGGTCGGCGACAACCAGGAGGCCGCATTTCGGACGGGGATCCCGGTGCGCCGCATCAAGATCGCTGTCTTTGTCCTTGCCGGTCTCCTCACCGGCGTCGGCAGCATGATCCTTGTCGGCCGCGTCGCCCAGGCAAACGCGTCGCTCGGCACCGAGGCACTGTTTCCCGTCCTGACTGCGGTGATCCTGGGCGGTGTCAGCCTCCAGGGAGGCCGCGGGAATCTGTGGAACACACTCATCGCCTCGGTCTTCCTCGCCAGCATCGTGAACGGCCTGATCCTCATCGGCGCCGACCCGAGCGTGCAGCAGATTGCGCAGGGCGGCATCCTCATCGCGGCTCTTTCGCT
>DASVEP010000167.1:0-3704 GCA_036380475.1 Candidatus Dormiibacterota bacterium | reverse complement strand
GAAGGAGGCCCATGAGCGAGACCAAGTTTCCTAGCCAGCCGACGTCGGCCGACCAGATTCTCGACTCCATAACGGAGATGCAGAAAAGGGACGCCGATTGGCGTCATGGGCGCCTGTTCTCGTTGATCTATCACTCCGAGTCGGAGCTCGAGGAGGTCACGAAGGCCGCGTACATGTCGTGCTTCTCGCTCAACGCGCTCAGCCACGGTGCATTTCCCAGCCTCGCGCGCATGGAGGCCG
This sequence comes from Candidatus Dormiibacterota bacterium, assembly GCA_036380475.1. Lineage (GTDB taxonomy): Bacteria > Chloroflexota > Dormibacteria > Dormibacterales > Dormibacteraceae > UBA10449. Next base: position 3,464 of record DASVEP010000167.1, on the reverse strand, counting down.
AAACGATCGGCATGACGGCGGACCTGCTTGGGCAGCCCGGCGCGCCAGGGAGCCTGACCTCGGGTGGCTCAGAGAGCAACTTCCTCGCGCTGAAGACCGCGCGGGACCGAATGCGAGAGGTCAAGCCGGAGATCAAAGAGCCCGAAGTGATCGTCCCGTGGTCGGGTCATCCCAGCCTGTCCAAGGCATCCGGCTACCTGGGTTTGAAAGTGGTCCGGGCCGACCTGGATTCGGAGCAAAGAGCGGACATGGCCTCGGTCAGGAGGTCGGTCACGCCGAACACCATCCTTATCGTCGGCTCCGCCCCTTCGTGGCCCCATGGGGTGGTCGATCCGATCGTCGAGATGGCGAAGCTCGCGTCGAGCAAGGGCGTGATGATGCATGTCGACGCCTGTGTGGGCGCATTTGTCCTGCCGTTCGCAAAGCGCCTCGGCCGGCCGGTTCCCGAGTTCGACCTGACTGTGGACGGCGTCACCTCGATTTCGGCCGACATCCACAAGTTCGGTTACACGTCGAAGGGCGCGTCGGTGATCCTCTACAAGACCGACGATATCTACGCCTACCAGCCGTTCGACTTCAAGGATTGGACCGGCGGCGACTACGCCGTGTCCACCGTGCTTGGGTCGCGTCCCGGTGGAGCGGTCGCGGCGGCGTGGGCGACGCTTCGCTATCTCGGGTTGCCAGGCTATCTCGAGATGACCAGGCGAGCACTCGCCGCCACCCAGGGATTCATGGACGCCGTCAACTCGGTCGAGGGCTTCTACGTTGAGGGCGATCCCCAATACAACCTGTTCGCTTTCGGCTCGCGCGACCTCGACATCAAGGCCGTCTTCGTTGGGCTGGAAGAGGCGGGCTGGCATCCATTGCTCCAGGGAATCCCTCCGAGCTCACTGCACCTCACGCTGACCCCGAGCCATGACCGTTTCGCCGGCGATTTCCGGCGCGACCTGCGCGAAGTGGCCGGCCGCGTGCAGCGTGGAGAGATCAGTGCGGAGGGCGTTCAGGCGCGCTACAACTAGTGAGTCGTCTCGGCAAGGACGTAGTGCCAGACCTTGCTCACGATCCTCCAACGTCCATCGACCCGTAGAAACGTCAGATCGTCAGTGAACATCTTCGGCAGGACGGCATCCTGAACGCGAACATGCGCCGTCGTCGGAGACGCGACCTCGATCGACAGGACACGATCGTGGCGCGGATCCTTGCGGCTGGCGGGTGACGGACGGTTCCGGACGATGTCCATGTAAGTCGGCAGATCAAGCTCAACGATAGGCGTGTCGGTTGCGCTGAACAGGCGCACGTGAGGGTGCATCACCTTCTCGAAGAGCGCGGTGTCGCCGTTGTACAGGGCGTCGAAATACCAGTGGATGGCCTCGATCAGCTCATCGGCGAGCTGTGTTCCCTCCGCCTGGGTCATTGTGCCGCCTTCATCTCCTCGTCGGCGACATCCAGCCCGTGGTCGAGCGCGCTCAAAAGCTGCTCCAGCTCGTTCTCGGGGATGATCAGCGCCGGCGCGAGGAAGAGCGATGTCTGCTCGCCGCTCGTTCCGATCAGGGCCCCCGCCTCCAGAGCCCTACGCGCGATGCGAGAGGCCAGCGGCGGGTCGTCAGTATCCGCGTGCCACGTCCGCCAGTCGGGTCCATGAAGCTCGATGGTCCAGTGCAGCCCGCGGCCGTCGACCCTCGCGACACTCGGGTGTCGTTCGGCAATGTCGAGAAGGTTCTTTTCCATGAACCTGTCCAGCGCGGCGACACGTTCAACCAGTCCCTCGCGCTGGATCACCCTCACCGTCGCGCGGAGGGCAGCGACCATCGTCGGGTGACCGCGGAACGTGCTGAACGTCTGCCAGGTCTTGTCCTCGAGCTGATCCACCAACCGCTGCGACAGGATGACTGCGCCTGCCGGGGCGGCTCCGCCGCTCAGCGGCTTGCCAAGAGTCACGATGTCGGGCCTGCTCTCGGCGCCCTGGAAGCCAAACCACCGGCCGGTCCTGCCGAACCCGGTGACCACCTCGTCTGCGATCCAGAGCGCGCCTGCGCTCTTCGCCGCCTGCGCGACTCGGTCCTGGTAAGCGGGGTCGTAGTAGATGCCGCCCTGCGTGTAGTCGACGATGACGGCCGCTGCGTCAGCGAGCAGCTTCTCGGCGCCGGCGAGGCGCTGCGACAACGGGCCCGCCTTCTCTCCGCCATATCGAGATCCGACCGGCGCCGGCAGAATCTTGACCTCGGCTGTGCGCGGCACCGGCATCGTTCCTCCACTGTGGACGGCCAGGCCGCCGTGCCAGTGCGGCTGCACGGTCACGTCGCGCGACAGGCCGGTCATGCCGTGGTAAGCGCGCTCGCGCGTGGCGAGGGCAGTCCGTCCCGTGATCGCCTGGCTCAGTGATAGCGCGAGGTCGTTCGCCTCGCTGCCGCTCAAGAAGAACCGCACGGCTCCGATCCACGACTCCTCACCCTTGAAGGCGATGTCGAACAGGTCGCGGGCCGCCTCCTCGCGTTCGGCCCACAGCCAGCCGTCGTTGACGACCGGGCTGTTCGCGGCCTTGCGGACGGCCTCGACCAGATCGGGGTGGCGGTGGCCCAGCGGACCGCCCGTATTGCTGCCATCGATGACGCGCCTGCCGTCGTCGAGCTCGAACCGGACCCCCTCGCCGCCGACGACCCGAATGGACTGCAGCTTCCCGGCGTTGAACCTGGTCTCGAGTAGCCTGCCCACCCTCCCTCCTTATGTCGACTGTCGACAGATAGATTAGATCGAACCGGGAACTCCGGTCAAGGCGACACGAGGCCTGTTTCGTGGGATCGAAAACCGGTCACCATGAGCCAAACCCCCGGATCACGGCGCTCATCTCTCGCGAGATCTGGAACGCCTCGGGCACGCCGACCTCCTCGAACCGGAATGTATCGCCGGGCTGCATCTGGAACATCCGCGACACGTCCGGGGTGATGACGCACCCGATCTTCGCGTAGGCCCCGGTGGTCGGACAGTCGCGGCCCATGCAGATTGGCTCGGTGCCGCCGGCGAGCTGGATCGCGCCAACCGCATTGCCGTCCTCGATGATGTCGGTCGGCCCGCTGCCGGTGTCGGACGTTCGTGGAATCGGCACCAGTTCCGGGACCGGCCCTGCAAGCCGGTACGCCATGCGATTGCTCCGCGGCGAGACGGCATATGCCTGGGTGCTGAAGGTCTCATAGCCGGCTTTGCTGAAGTACTCGGCCTGGGGCCCTCGGACGAAACGAATAACGTCGTGCTGCCAGGGCCAAGCGACGAGATCATGCGGCGCCTCGCCGGGCTTCACCGCTTCACCGTCGTCGAGCGCGCTCAAGGTATCGCCCTTCTTCAGCCCTCTCCCGAAATGCCCGCCGAGGCGACCGGGCACGTACGTGGAGCGGCTGCCGAGGGCGACGGTTCCATCGAAGCCTCCCGCGACGGCCAGGTATCCGAAGCAGCCGGCGCGCGCTTTGCCG
>DASVEP010000166.1:0-5226 GCA_036380475.1 Candidatus Dormiibacterota bacterium | reverse complement strand
TGCCATTGGCAAGCGCGAGAACCCACGCGCCTCCGCCGAGCTCGCGTACCACGTGCTCGATGTCATGGAGTCAATCGAGGAGTCGTACAGCACCGGCCGGCACGTCGAAGTTCGCAGCAGCTGCCGGCCGCCATCCCTGCTGCCGCTTGATGACCCCCTCGTGGTCGCGACGTGATCGCCGTCCAGCTGTACACGATTCGGACCATGCTCCAGGACCCATCGCGCCTGGGCGGCGTGCTCGGCCGCTTGCGCGAAATCGGCTACCGGTCGGTCGAGATCGCCGGCCTGGCTCCGAAGACGGTAGGTCGCTTCGGCGATGAGCTGAAGAGAGCAGGACTGGTCGCGTGCGCCGCTCACGCGCCGCTCGATCGCCTCGTGAATGATCTCGACAGCGTCACTGCCGAGTGCAGCGAATGGGGTTGCGAGTATGTGGTCATACCCAGCCTGCCTGAGGAGTATCGGTCGGAGCAGGGCTTTCGGCGATTCGGCGCGCAAACCGCCGAGGTCGCGAGTCGGCTGCGGTCGTCTGGCCTCCAGCTCGTCTATCACAACCACAGCCACGAGCTGCAGCGATTCGGTCAACAAACCGGGCTGGAGATCCTGTTTGAGGCCGCTTCTCCTGATGCGCTGCAGGCTGAACTGGACACTTACTGGCTGCAATACGGCGGCGCCAACCCAGCCGCTTGGATTCGCCGATTCACCCACCGAGCGCCGCTAGTGCACCTCAAGGATATGGCGATCGATCGAGGCAATCCGGTCGATGCCGAGATTGGAGAAGGCAACCTCGACTGGCCTGAAATCCTAAGCGCCTGCCGCGACGCGGGAACCAAATGGCTGGTGGTTGAACAGGATCACCCGCGACGAGACCCGATGGAAAGCGTGGCGATCAGCTATGCAGCCCTGGCGAAGCTCACCGCGCAACTCCAACTGGAGGGCTGAGCCTATCGCTACCCGTTAATCCGGCGCATTAACGCCCCACGTCAATCCGTCCAGCGTTTGCGCTCGAGGCGTTCACGAGTCCCGAGGGCGTGAAGACTGGGCGGCTGAATGAGGTCAATGCCGTAGCGCGAGTGCATTAAGAGCGAGTTGGCGGGCGCGGCCAGGCTTTCAGTGGCCGCGCATTGCCTCCTCCAGCCACGGGGCGACCACGGTTGGTTCGACCTTGGCATCGACCATGAAAGGCGACCCAGCTCGCGCGGCCCATTCGCGTACTGCGTCCAGGTCGTTCGGCCCCCTGACGGTCACTCCGTCGATGCCGAAAGCCCGGCCGAGGGCGACAAAATCGGTGTCGGGGAAGCGAACCAGGTCGACCGGCTCTCCCATCGGACCGAAGTGATGGACCTCGGCGCTGTAGGCGGCGTCGTTATAGACAACTATCAGGATGGGTACACCCAGTCGGCCTGCGGTCTCGAACTCCGGAGCGGCCATGAGCGCCCCGCCATCGCCGAGCGCGGCGACTGTGATCCGATCGGGTCGCGCGACCGCGGCCCCAATGGCGGTCGCGAGGCCTAGCCCAATGGATTGGAACCCCTGCGTGAATATGAAGGCGTCGGGGCTTTCGACCTCGAGATACATCGCCGGGTAGCACATGAAATGTCCCGAATCGACCGCGACGGCACGATTCGAAGGGAGCATTTCGTTGAGCGAAATGGAAAGCGTCCGCGGGTCGATGGTCTTCTCGGTACCACCGTCGGCGTACGGCTGGAAGCGCCACCTTCCTTTGCGGATTCGGTCGGCAACTTCAGATTGCCGCCACCGATTCTGGGTGCGTTTGAGCGCCGTGCGCACAGCCTGCGCGGTTTCCGCTGCATCACCCAGGATCGCGAGATCAACGCGACGGTGCGCACCAAACGCTTCGGGCTGGTCGTCGACCTGGATGATCACCGGGTCTGATCCAAAGAGTCTTCCGTGAAGTGTCGTCCACATGTTCAGGGACGCGCCGAACGCGAGGACCAGGTCGGCTTGGGCGATCAGCTCGGCGGCAACCGGCGAGGCAAAGCCGCCCGAGATACCAAGTGACCACGGGTTCTCGGCAAATAGGCCATTGGCCACCGCCGATGTGGCCAGCAGGCCTCCTATGGCGTCGGCCAGCTCTTCCAGATGCGGCCCAGCGCCGGCAAGAACCGCTCCTCGGCCGCCGATGATCAGCGGACGGCTCGCGCTTTCGATCCTGCGTACGACTTCGGCGACGGCTTGCTCGTCTGGACGGCTAGGACGCAGCTGGGGTGAAACTCGAAGGTCGGTGGTCGACGACTCGCCCGACTGGACGTCAAGCGGCATCATCAGAACCACAGGTCGCCGCTCGGCGCGCGCCCGCCGAGCAGCCCGCAGCGCGTCATCCACAGCGGTAGCGGGACTGTTCAGACGTTCTGGTAGGGCGCCGACGGAGGCGACGAGAGCCGCCTGGTCAATTCGGAAGTTGGACCGGATCGCTGTTGCGGACGTCTCGCCAGCGAGCAGCAGTAAGGGTGTTCTGCTCTTCGTCGCCTCCGTCAATCCGGTGATTGCGTTGGTCAGTCCGGGACCCTGGTGCACCGTGCAGACACCGAGTCGACCGCTGACCCGGGCATAGGCGTCCGCCATCGTCACGGCACCGGTCTCGTGGCGGGAGGCGATGAACTTCGCGCCCCGCGCCACCATCTCGTTTGCCACAAGGAAATTGCCGCTACCTAGTAAACCGAAGACATGGTCGACCCCTGACTCGGAGAGTGCAGCGGCGACTGCTTGCGTCACTTTCATGAATGACGATCCCGGTGGCCAATCCGATCGATCGCCGTCAGGGTCAGCGGATCCTTTGATTCACGTCATCGGCCGCCCTGTGCGCGTCGTCCGACGGCATGTCGTAAGCGACCAGGTATGAGTCAAACACCTTGTTCTGCCAGAACGCGAAGTAGTAAGTCGAGCTCGTCACAGAACCGCTGCCGATCACAGAGCGCTGCCCAAGTCCCGTGGCCGAACCCGTCGTGACTGTGCCGCCCACCAGATTGATGAAGGCGATGTCCTTTGGCCCGAATCCAAGAAGCGTTGCATCGGCTCCGTAGGTCCGCACCGCGACAGCCTCGTTCTTGAATCTCACTATCAACGCCGCCACCAGCCCGCCCGTCGGAGCCCCGGAGCCCGACCCCGAGAGCGAATCGCAGTCCTCGGTAGTCCGACCGTAGGCCGCGAAATACGCGTCCGAGGCACCCAGCCTCTTCCACTGCTCCCATTCAGCGGAGTTCTGGGAGTACGCCGTCGGGTTCTTTGACTTCTCGCTCAGGAGCACCGCCTCCAGGTCCCCGCTGGCGGTGCACCTCTGCAGGCCGGACACGTCGCCTCGCTGGAGCGCGACGCTCTGGGCGGTGAGGGGCTTCTCTTTCGCGGCCACTGCGGAAGGCTGACATCCCGCGGCTGTCAGCAGGATCACCAACCCAACCAAGACGCGGTTCACCACCGTACAGATCATTTCACCTATTCGCCGGTACGGTGATTCCAGGCCCGGCAGGCCTTCTAAGCGGTGATATCCCGCGTGCGTGACAGCCATGCCGACAGGGCTGTAAACGCGGCTACGTAGAGCAGAAGCATCAACACGGCGTGAGTGGCATCGGCGAACGGGGCGGGCGTCGGAGGGAGACCCTTGAACTGGATCTGCCCGAACGAATCGGCCAGGTAGCCGGTGTTGGCGATGGGAAACCACTGCTCGATCTGCGGCACGACCTTGGCTCCGAAACCACGCAGCAGGCCGAACACCAGCAGCTCTATGACGAGCGCATAGGCGAGCCCAAGGCCGATCGCCATCGCCGATTGCTTGAACACGGTCGCCAGGCCGAAGCCGAAAGCCGCCCAGAAGCCGTACATGAGGAAGCCCGCAAAGACAGCCTTCACGATCTCCCCGGCGCCGGGAAAGTTGATCGGCTTGCCGTCGATCAGCGCAACGACGGTGCTGGCAGCAGCATCGACCGCGAACAGGGCGACGACCATGAACAGCACCACCACCGCCAGAGCCGCCACCTTGCCGAAGAGCATGGTCAGCCGGCCAGCCCGCTGCGTGTACAGGGTCTTCGTGGTGCCCCAGCCGTATTCGCTTCCCTGGACGAGCACGCCCAGGATGAGCGCGAACACGCCGCCAAGCACGCTCCATGTCGAGAACGTGTCCTTGATGAAGTTCTCGGGATAGAGGGCCACCTTGAAGTCGGCCAGGGTGGTGCCTTTGGGAAGTCCTTGCGATGCTGCCGCCGACCCGTACGTGTCGAACAGATAGGAGACCACGTAGCCGAGAAGGATCGCGAGGCCCAGCAGCAAAATGATGAGTACCCATACGGCGGGCCTGCGCACGAGCTTGAACAGCTCTCCGCGAAACGCTGCGTATATCAAAGTCCGCCCTCGGTCCCGGTCAATTCCATGAAGACGTCCTCGAGCGAGCGCTCATCTGCGTGCAGCTCGGTGACCGCGACGCCGGCCTGCACAAGGTGTTGGTTGATCTCAGCGGTCCGCTGGAGGTCTATCGCGAGGCTGAATGTCGAGTCGCCCAGCGGCGTGACGTTCTCTGCGCCGGCGTCCGCGATGAGGATTGCTTTTGCCGTTTCTTCGGGCGTCCCGCGAACGGTCAAGGTGGCGGCGCCGCGCAGCTGCTGCACAGTCCCCTCCGCCACGATCTTGCCCTTTCGGATGACGCCAACACGAGTGCACATCAGCTCGACCTCACCCAGGAGGTGACTCGAGATCAGCACGGTGCGATCGCCTTTGCCGAGCTCGATGATGAGGTTGCGCACGTCCGCCATGCCCTGCGGGTCCAGGCCGTTGGTCGGCTCGTCGAGGATCAACAGCTCAGGTTCTTTCAGCAGCGCCGCAGCGATCCCGAGTCGCTGCTTCATGCCCAGTGAGTAGGTAGAGAACTTGTGATGGGCGCGTGGTGTCAGATCGACCTCGGCCAGCGTGGCATCCACCCGCGCCATGGGCACGCCGCAGTAGCGAGCGAGCAGATGCAGGTTGTTGTATCCGGAGAGATATGGATAGAAGGCGGGGGTCTCGACGATTGCTCCGACCCTGACCAGCGACTCGGGGGATCCCGGCGCCGCGCCGACAACCTTGGCGCTGCCCGCGGTTGGGCGAATGAGGCCGAGGAGCATTCGCAGGGTGGTCGTCTTGCCGGCTCCGTTCGGACCGAGGAAGCCGTACACCTCGCCGCGATAGACGTTCAAGTCCAGCGAATCGACCGCCATGATCCCGGTGCCATAGCGCTTCGTC
>DASVEP010000165.1:0-4082 GCA_036380475.1 Candidatus Dormiibacterota bacterium | reverse complement strand
AAGGCCGCGGGCGAGATCTTCCGCCCATACCGCAGCATCGCCGCCCTTTACTGCTGGCGGGTTGTCGATACGGTGCTGCCCGTCAAGCCGAAATCCGCACCGTTGGCGTCAAACGCGCGGAAAACCAAACGCGGAAGCGCGCGTCTGGCGCCAAAAGTGCGGAAAGTGCAGAAACGAGCCTAGCGCGCGTAGCGCCGGCGCAGCCGCTCGATCGCCCTGTCGCTCATCGGCGGCCAGCCATATGCGTCGAGAAACTCCCGCGCGAGACCCGGGCCAAAGTTGTACTGAAGGGTCCACACACCGGCGGCAAGATCGCCCTCCGGGTTGCCGAGCCCGGCGCCACCGAGGTCGATGAGGGCGCTCAGGCGGCCATCCTCGACCAGCACGTTGGGCAGGCAGTAGTCGCCATGTATCAGCACGTGGCCTTTGCCCGGCTCGCCGAATGGACATCCGGTGGCGTCGACCGCGTGGATGTTGCGAAGGACCTCGCCGAGAAAACGCGCAACCCGTGCCGGCTCCCAGCCGAGGCCGCGGTCCGACAACGGCATGCCTCGGATGGCACGGGTGAGAAGCCAGTCGTCACCGAATCCATGAAACAGGCCCAGCACCTCTGGCACGGGCAGGCGACCCGCCAGCCATACAGTGCGGTCGCGCTCGTTCTCGAGGTCGCGCGCGCGCTTCACATAGACCGAGTCAGAGGCGCCATCGAGCCGCCAAACGGTCCCGGCCCAGCTCATCCAGGCCAGCTCGGCCTGGATGCGGTTTCCACCGAGCGCAGCCTGGGCCGCGGCGCGAACCGCCGGCGGCAGCCGCATCGTCGATTTCGATTTGGGTTCCACAGCGTTCTGTACGATGAGATTAAGGGGGTGTGATGGCTTCGACGATGCTTCCGGAATCGCCGGACGCGTTCAAGGACGCGTCCTGGCAGGACGTGTTGCCTTACTACGAGGAGTTGGCGCGCCGCCCGCTCGACACCGGGAACGTCGAGGAGTGGCTCGCCGACTGGTCGCGTTTCGAATCTCTTCTGTCGGAGGCGTCGGCGCTGGCCGGCTTCGCCTATTCGTGCGACACGGCTGATCCGGATCGTGAGGCTGCGCAGCTCCGGTTTGGAACGCAGATCTCGCCCCGCGCCCATGAGCAGCGCATCCACCTGCAGGAACGGCTCGTCGAGCTTGGCTACACGCGCGCTGGTCTCGAAACGATGATCCAACGATTTCAGAACCAGATGTCGTTGTTCAACGAGTCCAACGTGCCGCTCTTCTCAGAGCTTTCGGAGCTCGGCACGCAGTGGGCCAAGGTCAACGGCGCGATGACGGTCGAGTGGGAGGGCGAGGAGAAGACTCCGTCCCAGCTGCTGCCGTTCTTGCTCTCGAACGATCGCGATGTCCGCGAGCGGGCGTTCAGACTGCGCGCCAAGCCGTTCACCGAGAAACGCGATGTGCTGGCCGCCATCTTCGACCGCATGTACGACCTGCGCCAGAAGGTGGCCAGGAACGCGGGCTTCGCCAACTATCGCGACTTCGCACACCGTGAGAAGAACCGCTTCGACTACACGCCCGAGGACTGCATGCGCTTTCACGTCGCCGTCGAAGAAGCTGTGATTCCGGCGGTCGAGCGCATCAATGAACGGCGCCGTCGCCGGATGGGGTTGGACGCACTTCGCCCCTGGGATACTGCGGTCGATGCGCTAGGCAGGCCGCCGTTAAAGCCGTTCGACGACGTCCGCAGCTTCATCGACCGTGCAGGGCCAGTCTTCGCGCACGTCGACCCGGACTTCCGCCGCTATTTCGAGGCGATGGACGACGCCAACCTGCTCGACCTCGACAATCGCAAGGGCAAGGCGCCCGGGGGCTACTGCCAGACCCTCGCGTTCAGGAAGCTGCCCCTGATCTTCATGAACGCAGTCGGGATCGACACGGATCTCCGCACATTGCTGCACGAATCCGGGCACGCCTTCCATTCGTTCGAGGCATCGAAGCTGCCGCTCCTTTTTCAGCGGCATCCTGGCTCTGAAATGGCCGAGGTGGCGTCGATGTCGATGGAGCTTCTCGCGTCACCGTTCATCGGTAAGGACACTGGTGGCTACTACACCGACGCGGATGCAAAGCGGTCGCAGGCGGACCTGCTCGAGGCCATCATCCTTTTCTTTCCGCACTGCGCATCCGTCGATGCATTCCAGCAATGGATGTACCTCGACGAAGCCGGACGCGACGCCGACGCTCGCGATCAGAAATGGCTGGACATTCGGACGCGGTTCGAAGGCGGGTCGGTGGACTGGACCGGGCTTGACAGCGAGCGCATCGCCCGCTGGTACCAGCAGCCGCACTTCTTCGCCAGCCCCTTCTATTACATCGAGTACGGGATCGCCCAGCTCGGTGCGCTGCAGGTCTGGAGAAACAGCCTGCACGACCCAAAGCAAGCCGTCCACCAGTACCGCGAAGCGCTGGCGCTGGGCGCTACGCGCCCTCTGCCCGAGCTGTTCAAGGCCGCGGGGACGCGATTGATCTTCGACACGGAAGGCATGCGCGAGCTCGTGACTTTGGCCGAAGGGGAGCTTTACAAGCTCGACGACTAGTCGCGGGCGATGTCTCGCAGCGCCATCTTCGGGCCGAATCGCGGGGCGGTTATGCCGGCAACGCCAATGAGCCTGATGACGCGAGCGCGGTGGCCGCGATACGGATCCAGCAGCTCGAGCATTCGCTCGTCGGTGGATCGGACCCTGCCTTCGAGCGCATAAGCGACCGAGTGCGGCAGGTGGTAATCGCCGAGCGGGACGGCGTCGGGGTCGCCTAACGCGACCTGGGCCACCTTCGCCGCGGTCCAGGGTCCGACGCCGGGAAAGGCTTCGAGACGCCGGCGAGCGCTCGGCAGGTCCATGGCCGCAGTCTCCTCCAGACGCGTGGCGCTCCGAGCGGCGCGGATGATGACCTCCGCCCGGCGCCGCTCGATTCCGAACCTATGAAAGGTCCAGTAGGGCGTACGCGCCAGCACGGCGGCGGACGGCGGAACCAAGAGGCCGTGGGGACCTGGGGCCGGCTCGCCCAGCGCTTCCACGAGCGCTCGGTAGGATCGGCGAGCTTCCACCGAGGTCACCTTTTGCGCCAGAACCACGGGCACGAGGGCCTCGAAGACGGCTCGTGTCCTGGGTAACCTCAGCCCTGGGTGGCGGCGGTGAATGTCAGCCAGCAGCGGGTGCGCCGGCCGGAAGCCTGCGTCGTCATCCTCTTCGCCGACGAGAGCGGCGGCGCCGGCTGCCGTCCACCCGGAGCCAGGACCCCACGCCTCGACCTCGACTGCGCCGTTTGCGTGACGCAGGCGGACCGTGGCCGGCCCCTCAGGTGTGAGCGTCGCGCGCCATGCCTCGTTCCCATGCACGCGCATCGATAGACCCTGGCCGATTGGTCCAACCGTCAGGGCGAGGTCGAGCGGTCTAGTTGTCTCGAATCGAATGCACAGAGGAGCCTCCAAGGTCAGGTAGCGATTATCGGAACCTCGAAGGTGAAAATGCTGCCCTTACCCTCGGTGCTGTCGACCGTGACGTCCCCGTCATGCATGCGAGCGATCTCGCGCGACAGCCACAAGCCGAGTCCAGACCCTGCCACATGCGCGGTCGATTCGAGCTCGATGCGACCGAACTTGGTGAACAGCTTCGCGCGGTGTTCGGGTGCGATGCCGATCCCCTGGTCGACGACGCTGACTCTGGCCGTGTGTACGTCTTGCTTGACAACGACAGAGATGGGCTTCTCCGCGGGCGAGTACTTGATTGCGTTGCTGATCAGATTCTTGACCACCGTTTGGAATCGTTCGGCATCCACGTCGGCAAAGATGGGCGCCGATGGCACATCCACTTCGAGCTCATGCGATGCGAGCATCGGCCGCACGCTGTCGATCGCGAGCTCTACCAGCTCGACAATGTCACCCGGCTGCTTGCGAAGCGCGATGCCGCCCTCTTCGAGCCGAGCCGCCTCGAGCATCTGCTCAACCAGCGAGTTGACCTCGTCTGCCTTGGCGATGAGCAGCGGCAGCACAGACATCGCTTTCGGGGCGACCGCCCCGAGAGATCCGCTTTCAATCATCGTGAG
>DASVEP010000164.1:0-5765 GCA_036380475.1 Candidatus Dormiibacterota bacterium | reverse complement strand
AGCCGGAACGGAGCGGCCCACTCCCGGTCCGGCACCACGTAGTAGCGGGACTCAAAATAGATCGGATCGACGTCGGCGACCGCGACAAACTGCTGAACATCGATGACCCGGCTGCGCTCGGGTGCCAGAGCCGCCACCTCTTCGCGGGTCATGCTCACGTACTGGCCTGGGGCGACCTCGAAGCCCTTGCGGATCTCCTCAAAGGCGAGCTCGGGTGGAGGCTCCTCCGAGCTGCGCCAGGTCTGTTCGCGACGTTGACCTTCGGGAGGCAGATAGAGCGCCGGACCGCTCATCCGATCTACTGCCTCGTACTCGACCTCGGGTTCCGACACGCGGACGTGCCGTACCCTGCGCCCGCCTCCATCGAGCTCGTGGAAGCGGACGTTCTTCTTGTGGATCGCCGGGTACAGGCGCACCGGCACCACGACCAGTCCGAGTGACAGCGAGCCAGTCCAGACTGCAGTCGGCATCTATTTGAGCTCGAACGGAGCGGGCAGCAGGTCGTGGATCGACATCGAGGTAACCCTGCGATTCTCGAGGAAGTCGACCAAAGCGTCTGGCCCAAACTCGAAAATGACCTGACGGCATATGCCGCACGGGGAGACGGTTTTCGGTTTCTCTTTTTTCCGTGTGCGCGCAAAGACTGCGATGCGCTCGATCTTGATGCCCCGACCCCGATGGTCCTCCTGCGCGAGGGCGCTGCCGATCGCAGCACGCTCTGCGCAGATGGTGGCACCGTAGCTGCCGTTCTCAAAGTTGGCTCCGGTATAGACGTTCCCTGAGGCGGTCCTTACCGCCGCGCCGACATAAAATTGGGAGTAGGGCGCATACGCGTGGAACGAGGCTTCCTGAGCCCGAGTCATGAGCTCGGGATCAGTGCGCCGAGGAGTGCCGCTCATGCTGTAGTCAGGGTCAGCATAAGGGGAAACCGTCTGATTTCAGGTCGGCAAAACACTCTGAATTCAGGGGGCGTGGAGCCGTGCCCGCTGATGGTGACTTTAGCTTCGAGCTGAGAGTAAATAAGCACTCACCGATGACGCTGCGACTTGGCGTTGACTGGGAACAGGCAATCTTCGCGCTGGCACTGGCAGCGGAGGCGAAGGACACCTACCCGAAAAGCCATCCAGAGCGGGTGGCGAACATCGCCCTCCACCTCGGCGGCCGATTGGGTCTGCGCGAGGCGGACCTCGTTGCGCTGTATCGCGGCGGCCTGATCCACGACATCGGCAAGATCGGCGTCCCGGATGCCATTCTCCTGAAACCGGGGCCACTCAACGCAGAAGAAGAACGGCAGATGCGAGCCCACCCCGTCATCGGCGAAAGCATCGTCAAGCCGCTTTCCTCAGCTGCCAGCACATTGACGATCATCCGGCACCACCACGAGCGATTCGACGGCGGCGGTTATCCGGACGGCCTCGCCGGCTACAAGATTCCTCTCCTGGCTCGAATCGTTTCTGTCTGCGACGCATACGACGCGCTTGCGAGCGACAGGCCCTATCGGGTGCGGAGAAGTCCAGACGAAGCGCACGAGGCGTTGATGCGAGGCGCGGGCCAGCAGTGGGACAGAGAGCTTGTCTCCCTTCTCCTGTCCGAGCTGCCCGCGGTCCAGTTCGAGGCTGCCAGTTGACCTGGGCGTAACCTAGCCCAGCGGCCGAGGACTGTTTCGGCACCACATAATTCTCTTGGATGAGGCTGCGGGGACTTCAGCACGTGTCGTCGCCATTCCGCGATGGTGAGCAGAATCTGATTCGACACTTCTACGGAGAGGTGCTCGGACTGACTGAGAAGGTCCCACCGAAATCCTTGGCACACTTGAAGTTGGTCTGGTTTTCGGCCGGGCCGGGGCTCGAACTGCACTTCTTCGATGGGTCGCCTGATCCCGGTTCCACGCGTCACTTCTGCCTCGATATCGACGATCTCGAAGAAACCCGAGCAAGGCTGGAATCTGCAGGCGCTCAGCCCTTCGACGACACCGCTATTCCGAATCGGCCGCGCTTCTTCTGCCGCGATCCGGTGGGCAACCTCATCGAGTTCACCAGCGTCCAGGGTGATTATTTGTAGTCGCGTGGGGATGCCGTAGATGCCGACGATCAGCTCTTGGCACGACTACTTCCTGATGGTTGGCGGCGGCTCAGCGGCCCTCACGGGATTGGTCTTCGTCGCCATGACGCTGCACCTTGAAGAAATCACCGGGAACGCCGTGCACCGCCATCGAGCCAGAACCATTCTGGCCGGATTGACGGCGGTCTTCATTCGCTGCGCGCTGGTCCTGATGGCCGGCCAGAACGCGCAAGCCGTTGCGGTCGAGCTGTTCGGCGTGCTCGTGGTGGTCGAAGCCATCCTCTACAGGAGCATCAGGCAGGCAGCTCGAGATGCTGATCGATCAGTGTTGTTGCGCGCCCTTGGAAGCATGGCGTGCCTGGTGCTCGAACAGGCGGGCGCGGTCATCCTCTTCTTTGGCGGTGGGTGGGGCCTCTATGTCGTGGGCCTGGGGATGATGTCGTCGTTCGTTTTCATGGTCAGCGGCGCCTGGCTGTTGCTGGTCGGGGTCGGAGCGCAGGAGGCCGCCGAGGCTCGAGCACAGGCGTAGCGGATCAAAGAAGGGAGGGGGATGGGCGAACGCTACGACTTCACAGATATCTGGACCGTTCCCGCGAGCATCGACTTCGCGTGGCGCATGGTCGATGACGTTGCAGGTTGGCCGACGTGGTGGCCGGACTACCGCTTCGCCGAAATCGTCTCGGATATCAAGCATGGACCCGGCACGAGATGGCACGTCAAAGTCAAGTCCGACCTTCCCTATACGGTCGACTTCGAGTTCACGGTTCTCACGCATGAGCCGCCCACGTATGTCAAAACACGCGTCCAGGGCTTCTTCGAGGGCGAGATCGACTGGCGTCTCGAGCGGCTCTCTCAGAATCAGACAAGGCTGACCCTGCACGAGCAGACCGAGACGCAGTGGGCGTTGATCAATCTCACCGCCCGGATCGGCGGGCGGCGCCTGCTGATGCGAAACCACGAATCCGCGATGCGGCGCGGCGAGGCTGGGATGAAAGGTGCGATCGGGCGGGGTTACGTTCCACCCGACCTCGACGTGGTCTCGGTGTAGCGCGTCTAGTCACCGCTCACCGCGGACCGCCGGCCGCTCGGCGGTTGGCGAAGGCGAGGCGCGTACTCAGGAGCCGCTTCAGAAGTCGTCGAATGCATGGGAGGCGGTCGGGGCGAATCATCGTCCCGGGACCCCTGGCGCGACGCAACATGCTGCGCCGGTCGGCGGCCGCATGCAGCTCGCGCAAACGGTTCTGCGCCTGACGGTATAGCGATTCGGGATCTTGCACCTGGTCAGTCCCTCAGCCACCAGGCGCGCGGCATCGCCAGAGCGATCAGCCGCCAAACACGCCGGGCCACCTGGGCGAGAGGCGGCGATGCTCCTTGCAAACGCCGGTTTTCGGACTCGAGTTGCGCATCTTTCAGCCGCTGCCACGTGACGTCCTCATTCCTCATTGCACCGTTTTGGGACGTCCCCTTACGGGAGAGTCAAGACGCATCGGAACGATTGACCCTCCTCCTGGGGGAGAGTTCATGATTCGGCCGATGCAGTTACGGCTGACGATTGGTGACTTCTCGCGAATGACGCACTTGAGCGTCAAAGCGCTTCGTCACTACCACGAGATCGGCCTCCTCGATCCGATTGCGGTGGACCCGGGCAGCGGCTACCGCCTTTACGACGCTGAGCAAGTTCCTGTTGCACAGGTGATTCGCCGGCTCAGAGACCTCGGCATGGCGCTCGAGGACATCAGGCAGGTTTTGCAGGCGCCCGACCTGGCCTCGCGAAATCGCGCCATCAGCGACCACCTGCAGCGAATGGAGTCCGAGCTGGAACAGACCAAGGCGAACGTTGCCTCGCTGCGAAGACTGCTCAGGACCCCACGGAACCCAAACCCCCACGTCGAATTTCGATCGCTCCCACAGACGAGGTCCATCGCGATCAAGGAACGAGTCACAACGGACAGCCTCGACGAGTGGTGGACGGATGCATTTCGAGAGCTGCACAGCGCTGCGTCTGGTTCGCGACTGGCGCGGTCGGGCCCGGATGGCGCTTTGTATGGAAGCGAGTGGTTCGAGGACGAGGTCGGCGACGTCGTGGCATTTACGCCGGTGGCCGGAAACGCCGACGTCCGTGGCGACAGGCGGGTGCAGCCCTATGTCGTACCGGCCGCCGAGCTCGCCGTCCTTCTACACAAAGGCCCGTTGCGCGATCTCGACCAGACCTATGCAGCCCTTGGCAAGTTCGTCTCCGAGCGGGCAATCGGCGTCGAGGGTCTGATCCGCGAGTACTACCTCGTGACGTCGCTCGAGACACCGGATGAGGTGAGCCACCGGACGGAGGTGGCCTGGCCGATTTTTCAGACGGCGATGAAAGCCTAGGAGTCGGCGACTAGTACGTGATACGATTCATCGTGTGACGAAGCAAAACGCCGCCATCGGCGGCCTCGGCCGCTTCGCTGAGCCGGCGGTGCTCGTCCTCGTAAGCCTCGCCGAGGGTCCCAAGCACGGCTATGCGATGACTGCAGACATCGACCGCGTGTCTGGCATTCGCCTTGGGCCGGGAACGTTGTACGGGGCCATCGCGCGCCTCGAGGAGCGCGGCCTCATCGAGCCGCTGCCAAGCGAGGACCGCCGCCGACCCTATCGACTCACCCCCACCGGCGCGGCTGCGTTGCGGGCCCACCTCGATACGCTCGAGAGAGTCACCGCCACCGGCTCTCGACGCCTCGAGCGCGCGTGAGGCGATTGCCCCGGCTCTACCCTCGCCTGTGGCGCGATCGCTATGGAGAGGAGTTCGCGGACCTGCTCGCCGGCACACCCAAGACCTGGCACACAGCGGCGGACGTCGTTCTCGGGGCTCTTGATGCGCACCAGCGCAATGGAGGTAATCGGATGCGGCGTTTGATCCCATGGACCCTCTTGGTCCTGGTCGCGGCCGTCGTCGGATGGCTCAACTACCACACGAGCGACGATGTCCAGCCTGTTGCGGCGGGACTCCTGCTCGGCGGCTTTGGATTCTCCTTCTGGCGACCGCGGCTTGCCTGGCTTTTTGTCGTCGTCCTGTGGCTCGCCGTCCCGCTCAGCAGCGTCGTCGCCGATGCGAACAATTACCACCCCGGGCTGACCAAGCCGCACCCCATCTACGAGACTCTCATCGCCCTCATCCCCACGGCGCTCGGCGCTGCCGCCGGGGTAGGCGCGAGGTGGGTCGCGGGTCGCGCCCGCGCCTAGGTGGTAGGCGCGGGCAGCCGGACCACCCGCTCGCCGTAATACTCTGTCCACCAGAGCGCTCCGTCCGGCGCGATCGCGATGTGGTCGGGCCATGCTCCGGCCGGGCGATCTAACTTCACGGCAATTTCGCCTTTCGGCGTGATGATCCCGATCCGATCGGCTTTGCTCTCGGTGAACCACAAGGTGCCATCAGCCGCCTCGGCCAATCCTTGCGGCGCGCTGCCGTCGGCCAGCGGGAATGACGTCCGACGGTCTCCAGGGCCGACGTGATCGATTCGACTGCCGGCAAACTCGGCGACCCAGATCGACCCGTCTCGCGCTGCAAGGATCCCGAGCGGCGTTGCTCCGCTGTGATTGAGCGACACCTCCGAGAGGTGCCCGCCGGAGTCGGCATGCAAGAGCGCGTCAGCTTTGCTCTCGGTCGCCCACACTCCGCCCGCCCCGTCCGGCGCCATCTCGGTAATGCCGCGATTCGGCGCTGACAG
>DASVEP010000163.1:0-25150 GCA_036380475.1 Candidatus Dormiibacterota bacterium | reverse complement strand
CTCGCCAGTGAGGACGCGCCGAGCGTCGCCGCCTCCTCGAGCGCCTCAGCCTCCTAGGCGACCCTCAACGGAAATCGTCGTTGCGGGCCGGGGCAACCTCGGCCGCAGCCTCGCGCGGGCGCTGCGCCGCGCCGGGCACCGCGTCCAGCTGATCCAGGCCCGCAACAACGCACCGTCCGTGGTGCGCGCGCTGCGCTCGCGGCCGACGGCCATCGCTTTCCTTACGGTCCCAGACAGCGCCGTCGCGTCTTTTGCGGCTGAGGTCGCGGGCGCCGGTGCGATTTCTTCGAGCGTTGCCTTCGTGCACTGCAGCGGCGCACTCGGTCTCGACGTTCTTCGCCGACTTGGCGCGCGACACGCGATTGGTTCGTTCCATCCACTGCAGTCGTTTCCGCAACCGCGCGCGCCGGAGGCGTTTCGAGGCAGCCTGGTCGGGATCGACGCAAGCACCGTCCCGCTGCGGCGCAAGCTCGAGCGATTGGCTCGGGATTTAGGCGCGAGGCCGCGGCGTGTGGAAGATGCCGAGCGAGCCGTCTACCACGCCGCCGCCGTGTTCGCGTCGAACTACCTCGTCGCCCTTGCGGGCGTCGCCGTTGCGCTGCTGAAGAGGATTGGCTGGAGCGAGCGCGACGCGGTGGATGGGCTGATTCCCCTCATGAGAGGGGCCATCGCCGAGGTTGAACGGCGGGGGCCCGTCGCGGCGCTGACCGGGCCGATCCGTCGAGGCGACGCCGACACCGTGACCATGCATCTCGAGGCCCTGGCGAGGGGGCGCACAGCGGACCTTTATCGTATGCTCGGCCAGATCGCACTCGAGATCGCGAAGGAAGCGGGCCTGGGGCCCGCCGCGGCTCGTCGTGTGAACAGGGCGCTGACCCGAAATGTGGCAGCGACCCGAAGGAGACGTCAGTTATGACGACCGTTCTGGATGTCCAGCGGTTCAAGGAAGAAGGCCAGCGTTTTGCCGTGCTCACCGCGTACGACTACCTGAGCGCGAAGATCCTCGACGAAGCCGGCATCCCGATTCTGCTCGTGGGCGACAGCCTGGGCATGGTCATGCTTGGCTACCCCACAACGCTCCAAGTGACCCTCGACGAGATGATCCACCACGCAAAGGCCGTCGCGCGTGGCGCGCACCAGGCGCTGCTGGTGGGCGACATGCCTTTCATGTCGTATCACACGTCCGTCGAGCAGGCGATCACCAGCGCCGGTCGTTTCATTCAAGAAGGCGGCATGCACGCGGTCAAGCTCGAGGGTGGCGGCCGGATCGTCGAGATCACCCGCCGCCTGACCAGCATGGGCATTCCAGTCATGGGCCACCTGGGTCTGACCCCGCAGTTCGTACATCAAATGGGCGGCTTCAAAGTCCAGGGCAAGAGCGACAAGCAGGCGGCGCGCATCCTGTCGGACGCCGAAGAGCTGGAGCAAGCGGGGGCGTTCAGCATCGTGCTCGAAGGCGTGCCTTCCGATGTAGGGGCTCGCATCACGAAAGCTCTGCGCATTCCAACAATCGGCATCGGAGCCGGGAACGGCACGGACGGCCAGGTGCTGGTCTTCCACGACATCCTCGGCCTCACCACCGGCAAGGCGCCGAAGTTCGTCAAGCGCTACGCCAACCTCGCCGACGAGATCACGCTCGCCGCGCAGCGCTACTCACAAGAGGTGGCCGATGGGACATTTCCCGGCCCCGAGCATTCGTACTCGGCGAACGGACCCGCGGTGACGGCGAAGGGCGAACGCGACGAGGTCAAGTACGGCGCCGGCCACTAGTCGGGTGCCGATCGCGGTCGGCACTCCGGGCTTCATGCGGGACGTGGCCCGAGGCTGGCATGCGGACGGCTCTTCGATCGGGCTGGTCCCGACCATGGGCGCGCTTCACGCCGGACACATGAGCCTGGTCGATCGCGCGCGCCAGGAAAACGACAGGGTCGTGGTCAGCGTGTTCGTCAACCCCATTCAGTTCGGCGCCGGCGAGGACCTGAGCCGCTACCCGCAAAGCCCGGAGCACGACCTGTCCCTGCTTCGGGCCGCCGGCGTCGACGCCATCTACAAACCGTCCGTCGCGGACATGTACCCGGCCGGGGCGAGCACGAGGGTGATCGTCCACGGAGTCACAGAGCGGCTCGAGGGGGCCGCGCGGCCGGGTCATTTCGAAGGCGTGGCGACAGTCGTCACCAAACTCCTCACCGCGACCTCCGCCGACCGCGCTTACTTCGGCCAGAAGGACGCCCAGCAGGTGGCCGTCGTCCGGCGACTCGTCCTCGACCTGGACATCGGGGTGGAGGTCAGGGTTTGCCCGACCGTTCGCGAAGCCGACGGCCTGGCCCTCAGCTCGCGCAACGCTTACCTGGACCCAGCGGAACGCCGAGCCGCGGTCTGCCTGAGCTCAGCCCTGCGGCAGGCCGCGGAAGCCTACGGCCGGGGCGAGCGAGATCCGGCCCGCCTGCGGGCGATACTCAGCGGGGTGATCGAAGCCGAGCCTCTGGCAAAGCTCGAATACGCCGAGCTGGTCGATCCGGCCTCGTTCGAGCCACCGGGCACCCTCGCGGTGCTGGCGGTCCGGATCGGCAAGACCCGGCTCATCGACAACCTCGATCTGGTCCAACCGTATCCTGGATAAGTAGAGGTTCTGGCGTACAATTGCAGTCCGTTTGGCGTAGGCCGTTTATGACGACCAAGACCACATCAATAATCCTCAGGGGGTATACGTTTTGTCCACAGAGTCCGGTGTCGTCCTGAAAGAACAGGGGGAGGATACCGACAGGGACTCGTCTGCAGCGATGACCATGGAGGACTACCTCCACTACGAGGAGGAGGCCTTCAAGACCCCCAACCATGGGGACATCGTTGATGGCATCGTTGTGCGCGTCGACCCCGACGAGGTGCTGGTCGACATCGGCGCCAAGGCGGAAGGGGTCATCTCGAGCAAGGAGCTCGGCCTGCGCGGGGAAGTCGAATCGATCGGCCTCGAGCCGGGCGACCTCATCAAGGTCTACGTTCTCCAACCAGAAAACGAAGAAGGCAACGTCGTCCTCAGCCTGCGGCGCGCACGCGCCGAGACCACGTGGCTCGTGGCGGCGGAGAAACAGGCCGACGGCTCGGTCATCGATGCCGACGTCCGCGAGCAGAACAAGGGCGGGTTGATCGTCAACGTGCTCGGGCTGCGCGGCTTCCTGCCGTCGAGCCAGGTCGCTCGCGCGTACGCGGGCAGCCTCGAGTCGCTCGTCGGCCAGCGCATCCCCGTCAAGATCCTCGAGGTCAACCGCAAGCGCAACCGTCTCATCGTCAGCCAGAAGGCTGCCGAAGACGAGGATCGCGCACGCAAGCGAGAGGAGCTCTTCAGCCGGCTGCAGATGGGCGCCACGGTCAAGGGCACTGTTTCCGGGATCACGAGCTATGGCGCTTTCGTGGACATCGGCGGCGCCGACGGGCTGATCCACATTTCGGAGCTGTCGTGGGACCGCGTGTCCAAGGTCACCGACGTGCTTCAGCTCGGCGAGGAGGTGACCGTCAAGGTCATCAAGCTCGACCCCGAGCAGACCCGCATCTCGCTATCCCTGCGCCAGCTGCAGCAGGACCCGTGGGAGAGGCTGGTTCAGTCGATGCCGATCGGTTCGATCGTCGAGGGCCAGGTCACCAAGACCAAGAAGTACGGCGCGTTCCTCCAGATCATGGCCGGGATCGAGGGCTTGCTGCACATCTCAGAGCTCTCGTGGGATCACGTCGAGCGGACCGAAGACGTGCTGAAGGTCGGCGAGACGCTGCAGGTGAAGGTCATCGGGATCGACACCGCCAGGCGGCGCATATCGTTGAGCCTCAAGCAGCTTTCGGCGCCTCCGGCGAACCTGGTGTCGAGCCGGAGCGAGCGGCGCCCGGACGAGTACGACGACATGGGAGACGAGTCCTAGCCGAGCGCAGTCAGTCGTTGATGCGCCGGGGCGTAGTACGGGTCGATCAGCAAAGCCGTCTTGTAGGCGCTGCGCGCTGACGCACGGTCGCCAAGCTTGAGCTCGGCGTCGCCGAGATCGACATACAGCTGGGGCTCCGTTTCGCCGAGATCGGCTGCGCGCCGCAGTTCTGCGACGCCCGCTCTGACGCTGCCCGACGTTTCGAGGCTGATGCCGTAGTCCCAGTGGTACCGGGCCTGTAGGGGATCGGCGATCACCGACAGGTCAGGCCTGCCCTGCGCGTACCAGGCCTCCGCAAGGATGGGCATCACGCCAAGTCCGATGGCTCCGAGTGCCAGCACCAAAGCCGCAACGGAGCGTGCCACGCCAGGCCGGGGGGCGCCATCTGTCATGAGCGGTGCCGGCGCCACGTCTGATGCCCGGACCGCCGACCAGGCAGTGCCGGCGAGAAGCCAGAATGCGCCTGTCGCCGGCGCCCAGTCGAAGTTGAACACGACCCAGACGGAGTAACCGACGCATGCAGCGCCCAGCGCGCCGACGGAATCGCTGAAGCGGCGCCGCCAGATGCCCTGGAACAAGGTGACCAGGACCCAAGCCTGAGCGACCAGCCCGAGGACGCCCTGCGTCGCGGCCGTCTCGAGGACGCCGGAGTGAGTCCGGTCGTAGGTCACCCCAGGCGCCCAGTCGGCGCTCACGAAACGGCCAAACGCCAGGCCCGTTGCGTCCTCGCCCCAGCCCGTCACGGGGCGCGCTGCGACCATGCGAAATGCGTCGCCCCAAAGCTGGAGCCGGCTCTGCGCCGGGTCGTTGTTGAGGAGGCGGAGCGGGCCGAACACGATCACCCAGAGGCCGCCGGACACGACCACGGCCGAGATCGCCGCCGACACTGCCGCCCACAGCCTGCGGCGAAAAGCGAGAACCCCGAGCGCGAGACAGCCCGCGATCGCGCCGAGCGCTCCACTGCGGGACGTCGTCACGACGAGTCCGCCAACCATCGCCAGCGCCCCAAACCACCACGCCACGAAGAACCGATCGAAGCGAAGGCCGAAGGAAACCGCAAGCGGGAACGCCATCGCGATCAGGGCTCCGAGCAGGTTCGCGTTCCCTACATTTCCATCGGGCCGAAAGGAGACTCCCGACCCAGCCTGCGTGAGCGCCTCCATGCATGCGATGGCTGTCCCAAAGACGAAGGCCGCCACGACCCATATGCGCGAGCGTTCGTCTCGCAGCAGCCACACCGGCACGGCAAGGAGGCCGAGGTAGGAGAGGCGCATGGGGACGGACTCATATCGCGTGTATGCGCCAGCGAGGCTGAGCGGCCAGGAAACGGAGAACACAAACGCGAGCAGCGCAGCCGCCGCGGCCGCCAGCAAAGGCCAGCGGAGTGGTCCCAAACTCGGCCCGCCGGGCAGCAGCAGGGCGACGCCGGTGCCAACGCAGGCGCCCACGATCACGATCGACGCCCGCGGCAAGATGAATGAATCGATGGCGTTGGGTATAAAGACGGTCGGCAGGGCCAATGCGACGGCCGCCGGCAGGTAAATCCCCAGGCGCTCAAGAATCGGTCTCATAAGCGCCTCCGGCAAAGGGAGTCCGACGGCGGAGTTGGACGTTTATATTAGAAGCGAGGGCGCCGAGGAGGCCCCCAAGCAAAGTTCGAGGAGGTGCTGGCCCCACCTAGGTATCCGTAGTGTCCAGGAGGAAGGATCTTGTACCCGTTTGAGAGATTTACTGAGCGAGCCAAGAAGGTTCTGACGCTCGCCCAAGAAGAAGCAGAAAGATCGCACCACAGTTATATCGGGACCGAGCACCTGCTCCTGGGCCTGCTTCGCGAAGGTGAAGGCCTGGCCGCCAAGGTTCTCAACAACCTTGGCGTAGAGATCGGCAAGGTTCGCCAGACGATCGAGTCGGTCCTCGGTCGGAACGAGCGGATCATCATCCAGCAGATCATCCCGACGTCACGCGTGAAGAAGGTCATCGAGATCTCCTTCGAAGAGGCGCGACGCATGGGGCACAACTACGTCGGCACAGAGCACCTGCTGCTTGGGCTCCTCATCGAGGGCGAGGGCATCGCGGCCCACGTGCTCGAGGACCTTGGCGCGACCCTGGAGAAAGTTCGCTCGGAGATCGAGCGGTTGCTGCACGACTCCAGTGCGGAGACCGAGGCGGAGCCCGCACCCAAGAAGCCTTCGAAGACTCCACTACTGGACCAGTTCGGCCGCGACCTGACCGAGCTCGCACGCCGGAATCAACTCGATCCTGTGATCGGACGTGAGACCGAGATCGAGCGCGTGATCCAGATCCTCAGCCGGCGCACGAAGAACAACCCGGCCCTCATCGGCGAGCCCGGCGTAGGCAAGACGGCGATCGCCGAAGGCCTTGCGCAGCAGATCAACCTCGGCAACGTGCCCGAGTCGCTGCAGCACAAGCGCGTGCTGACTCTCGACATGGGCGCGCTGGTTGCCGGCACGAAATATCGCGGTGAGTTCGAGGAGCGCTTGAAGAAGATCCTCGACGAGATCCGGTCGAGCCGCGAGGTGGTGCTGTTCATCGACGAGCTGCACACGCTGGTCGGTGCCGGCGCTGCCGAGGGCGCAATCGATGCGGCCAACATCTTGAAGCCGGCGCTTGCTCGAGGCGAGATCCAGTGCATCGGCGCGACGACTCTCAACGAGTACCGCAAGTACATCGAGAAGGATGCCGCGCTCGAGCGCAGATTCCAGCCGGTGTTCGTAGACCAGCCGACGCTGGCCGAGACGATCGACATCCTCAACGGTGTCAAGTCTCTTTACGAGAAGCACCACCGCGTCACCATCAGCGATTCAGCCGTTCATGCGGCTGCAGTGCTGAGTGATCGCTATGTGAGCGATCGCGCGCTGCCCGACAAGGCAATCGATTTGATCGATGAGGCTTCGGCCCGCGTGCGCATGAAGCTGACGACCACCCCCGATGAGCTCAAGGAACTCCAGAAGGAGATCAAGAAGCACCGGTCGGATCAAGACGAGTCGGTGAACAAGCAGGACTTCGAGGCTGCTGCGAGCGTTCGCGACAAAGTCAAGAAGCTGCAAGACAAGCTCGCCATCAAGGAGGCTGCCTGGCGCGACAAGCTGGGCGAGACGGTCCCCGACGTCAGTGAAGAGGACATCGCGCAGATCGTTGCGGCCTGGACCGGGGTGCCGGTATCACGTCTTGTCGAAGAAGAGACCGCGCGCCTTCTCCGCATGGAGGACGAGCTGCACAAGAGGATGGTCGGTCAGGACGAAGCGATCACCACCGTTTCGCAAGCGGTGCGGCGGGCGCGTGCTGGACTCAAAGACCCACGCCGGCCGATTGGATCGTTCATCTTCCTCGGACCCACCGGGATAGGAAAGACCGAGCTTGCGCGCGCTCTTGCGGAGTACCTGTTCGATTCCGAAGATTCGCTGATCAAGCTCGACATGTCGGAGTTCATGGAGCGCCACACGACGGCGCGCCTCGTCGGTTCGCCGCCGGGCTATGTCGGGTACGACGAGGGCGGGCAGCTGACGGAAGCCGTGCGGCGGCGCCCCTACTCGGTGATTCTGTTCGACGAGATAGAGAAGGCGCACCCCGAGGTGTTCAACATGCTTTTGCAGATCCTCGAGGATGGGCGGCTCAGCGACGCGAAAGGCAAGGTCGTGAACTTCGCCAACACCGTGATCATCATGACCTCGAACCTTGGCATCCGCGATGTGAACCAGGCGGGGACCTCGCTCGGGTTCCAGCCCGCGGTGGTTGACGAGTCGGACGAGGTCGAGCGGCGTCACAAGAACACGAAAGAAAAGATCGACGAGGAGCTCAAGCGGATGTTCCGCCCAGAGTTCTTGAACCGGGTCGACGCCGTGGTCGTGTTCAAGAGCCTGACCACCGGCCAGATCCGGCAGATCGTCGACCTGCAGCTGGCGAAGCTCGGTAAGCACCTGGTCGACATGCAGATCACGATCGAGGTGACCGATGCGGCGAAGGACCTTCTGGCGAAAGAGGGTTACGACCGGATCTACGGCGCGCGCCCTCTGCGGCGCGTGATCACGAGCCGGATCGAAGACCAGCTGTCCGAGCACCTGCTCCGCGGAAAGATCGCCCGGGGCGACACGGTGCAGATCGACGTCGAGGGCGAGGGCGACGGGCTCAAGTTCACGCCGGTGAAGCACCGCCACAAGGAGCCTGCCGGCACCGGAGCCGCCGCCAAACCCTAAAGGCTTCCGAGAGATCCTTCGTCCTTAACAACCTGGGTTGGGGGTGCCGCACGCCCCGAGTAGCGTTGTTCGCGTCAGGCTTGGTTGGGCTCGGGGGAGGGGAGGGCCCCGCCAGGGGGGCGGCTAGTCCTTCAGCCAGGTCTCGAGGCTTCTCGACAGGTGCGCGGGCGTGGTCTGCGTCTTGATCAAGTAGTCCAGGGCCCCCATGCGCAGGCCGCGCTCGACGAGCTGCTGCTGACTGTGGTTCGAAAGGATGACCACAGGCACGCGCGCAGTCTTCGGATCCTTTCGCAGCGCCTCCAGCACGCCGAAACCGTCGAGCCTGGGCAGGCGGACGTCCAGGAAGATGATGTCGGGCAGATCGGCTCGGGCGACCTCGAGCGCCTTCTCGCCGTCTGACACGACCTGGACGTCATAGCCGTCGAGCTCGAGCTTCAACTTGTACATCTGCGCCACTGATTGGTCGTCTTCGACAAACAGCACGCGCACACGGTCGCGCTCGGTCCCAGAATCTTCGACCACTTGCCAACCTGAGCGTACGCCCACAAATAGATCACGCATAGGTAGGCGGGAGCAATAACGAGCCCGCCGCGCCAAAATGAAGTCCCCGTGGCCGCCCCAGCACCCCTTCGCCTGCGCCCGATGGAGGTAGGCGACATCCTGGATGAGACGTTTCGCATCTATCGCCGGCACTTCTTGCTGCTGGCCGGCATCTCCGTGATCCTCGCGATCCCAGCCGCCGGGCTCGCGGGCTACGGCTTCTTCGCCATCTTCGGCACCCTCATCCAGTCGGCAAGCACTGGACAGCAATTCGATATCAACAGTGTGCTGCCGTCGCTGTCAGTGCTCCTGGTCGGATACCTGATCACCATCTTGCTGTCTCCCTTCAGCTACGCGGCAGTCATCTACGCCGCGTGCGAATCAGCCCTTGGTCGACCTGTGACCATTTGGGGCGCATTCCAGGGCGTCCTGCGCCGGTATTTCGCCATCCTTGGATTCATCTTCCTGACCTTCGTGATGGCAATCGCCTTCTGCTTGTTCCCGCTGTGGATATGGATCTGGGTCAGATGGGTGGCACTGCTGCCGGCGATGTTCGTCGAGAACGTGGGGCTGGTGGCAGGGATGGGACGCAGCTGGCGCCTGGTAGAGGGCCGTTGGTGGCGCACATTTTTCATCCTGTTCCTGATCGGGCTCATCTGGTACTTCGCCGGGATCGCACTGGCAGCGTTCATCGGCCTTGGCTCGGGCTTGCTCGGGAGCGTCGTTTCCAGCTACATCGTGTTTGCTGTGCTGCAGGGCGCGCAGGTGCTCATCTCGGCATTGGTGAATCCGGTATTGCAGATCGCGATCGTCCTCATCTATTTCGACCTACGCGTCCGAAAAGAGGCGCTCGACCTGTTCCAACTCGCCCAACGCGTCTCTTCGATACAGCCGGCGTGAGAGCGAGCTGACAAGGCGCGTCGCCTTCAGGGCGCTTCTCCTGCTCGTACTGGCCATCGGGCTAGCGTCGCCGATGGTCGCAATCGCGGACCCCCCGTCGCCAACGTACCTGCAGGCCGTCGAGGACACGATCGGCATCGTGACCGCCGCCCGCGCCGGCGACGCCGCCGCCGCACAGAAGGCAGAAACCGCACTGGTGGCGGGTACCGGGCGCAGCCAGCCCGAGATCATCGCGGACCTTCGCATGACGCCGCCTGATTTCGCAGATGCCAACACCCGGTTGCACGCGTTGCTCGACGCATTGACCTCGCCAGCCACGACCGTCGACCCGGCGCATGCGAAGCAGCAGCTCCACGACGTGCTGTCGATGCAGCGCTACGACGCTCTCCATCGTCCGCCAAGCCTCCTGGATCGGCTGGGCCAGTGGGTCCGCGATCGCATTCAGGACTTGCTCAGGCTGCTGTTCGGCGGAGGGGGCGGCCAGGCGATACCGACCCTGTACTTCTATATCGTGGGCGCGGGCGCGGTCGCTATCGCGGCGATCGTCATCTTCCGCTCCACTCGCGGACGTTTTGCAGAGAGCGCTGCGGCACTGGCTCACCTTGGGCCGCGAGCGCCGGCGGATTTCTTCGCCGAAGCCGACCGCCTGGCCGCGGCCGGGGATCGAGTCGGAGCCATACGCGCGCTGTGCGCAGGTGTCGCGGGGACGCTCGCCGGCGAGCAGACGTGGGAGGGCAGCCCTTTGACCGTCCGTGAGATCTTCCAGCGTGCCAGCGACCCCGAGCGCCTGTGGCCGCTGCTGGCTCCGTTCGAGGCCGCCGTCTACGGCGGCCGCGATGTCGACCCGCCCACGTATGAGCGGGCCGAGCTTGCGGCTGCGCCTTTCAGGAAGCCGCCGCTGCAGGCGGCAGCCGCATGAAGAACCTTCGCGGATGGGTCATCGCGTTCGTGCTTGCCCTTCTGGTGGGCGTGGTCGCGTACCTGGGTCAGCCGAAACAGGACTCGCCCGAGCACAGCTCGAGCAGCGACGCGGGTAATGGCACCTCCGCCGCGCGTCTGTTCGCGCAAGCGATGGGCCATCCCACGAACCAGATCGAAGGCACCTTCTCGCCGCCCGCCGCGGACGGGCTGATGTTCGTGTTCACCCCGACCAGCCCCTACACGTCCGACGACGCCGACCGGACCTCCGCCTGGGTGCGCCAGGGAGGCGTGTTGATCTATGCGTCCGAGCAGGGCGACCCAGAGCTCGATCGGGCGTTCTCGGTGACGAGGCTCAACGGCATTCTGTCGATCACCACTCAATCGGCCACCCCTGTCCTTGACGGCGTGAACACCGTGACTGGCGCCACTGGCGTTGTTCCGTTTTCGGCATCCGCGACCCAGGTTCCGATCCTTCGCGCGAACGGCTATCCGCTCGGTTATATCCAGAAGGTAGGGTCGGGGAGCGTCGTCGTCCTCGCCGACCCACTCCTGCTGTGCAACGGCTATCTCGAGAAATCCGACAACGGCCGGCTGCTGTCCGATCTGCTCGGACTTGTGGGCAGCGGAGCGCCGGTCGGCTTTGACGAATACCACCACGGCCTTATCCTCAGCGACTTCGCCCCGCAAGCATGGGTGACGACGCCGTGGGGCGCCGCGATCCTGTGGTTCCTGGTCGCCGTGTTCGTCGGTCTGCTCCTGCGCGGCCGAAGGTTCGGGCCGCTGATTCCACGACCTGCAGAGGCGACGCGAGCTGATGCCGAGTGGGCGGTCGCGGTCGGCGAATTGCTGCGGCGATCGGGCGCGCGCGAACTCACGTTGGGCATGCTGGCGAACGCCAGCGAGCGGGCCGTCGCCGTCCAGACCGGGCTGCCGGCCCAGCCGCGCGACCGATTCTGGAATGCTTTGTACGCGCGCGCGCCGGAGGTCGCTGCCGAGCTGGCGGATGCGGAGAGGGCGCTTTACGGGTCAACAGGCGGTGATGCGGAGCTGCTGAGCGCCGCGCAGCGTTTGCATCGCATCGCATATCCCCCGGCGCGCGAGCGCAGCGGCCAACCCAGGAAATAGGAGGCTCGATGACCGGATCGACCACGACGATGAGCGCGCCAGATTTCTACGCCCGCTTCCGCGAACAGCTGATCAAGGCGGTGGTCGGCCAGGAAGAGGCGATCCGGCTGTGCGCGGTGGCGCTCGTATCGCAGGGCCACATACTGCTCGAGGGGGTGCCCGGAACCGGCAAGACGCTTCTTGCCAAAGCCATCGCGCGAGCTCTCACGCTTCAGTACGGCCGCGTCCAGTTCACACCGGACCTCATGCCGGCGGACATCGTTGGCACGGCGATCTACGACCTCGTCAATCGCACATTCACGCTACGGCGCGGTCCGATCTTCACCAACGTGCTTCTTGCCGACGAGGTCAATCGCGCGCCGGCGAAGGTCCAGTCCGCTCTGCTCGAAGCCATGGAGGAAAGGGGCGTGACCCTGGAGGGGCAGCAGTCGCCGCTGCCCGCGCCGTTCATCGTCCTGGCCACCCAGAACCCAATCGAGTACGAGGGCACCTACCCGCTTCCGGAGGCGCAGCAGGATCGGTTCCTTTTCAAGGTAAGGCTCGATTACCCTTCGGCCGCCGACGAGCTCGAGGTGCTGCGGCGGTGGGAATCTGGCATCGAGCTGCGCGACCCGATCAAGGCGGGCGTGGAACCGGTGCTCGGGGCCGCCGACATCGAGTCATGCCGCGCCCAGGTCGCAAAGGTGGTGCTGGACGAAAAGATCCGTCGCTACATCGTCGACCTCGCCTCGGCGACACGCACTGCTCCGGAGATCGCGCTTGGGGCGAGCACCCGCGCCGAGGTGCTGCTGATGCTCGCCGCCCGTGCCCTGGCCGCATTCGAAGGCTCTGAGTTCGTGACCCCCGATCACATCAAGGCGTTGTTGGCGCCCGCGTTCCGGCACCGGCTCGTGTTGCGACCCGAGGCGGAGGTTGGCGGACAAACGCCTGACAGCGTGCTGGAGGCGGTCGCAAGCCGGGTCGTCCCCCCGCGCTGATGCGGGCGCTGACACTCGTTCGCGGGCTGGCGCCCCAGCCCCGACTGCTCTGGGCGATCGCCATCGGCGCAGTCCTGATTGCTCTCACGATCGTGTCGCCAGTCTTGGTGGCCGTCGCCGTCGCATACCACGCCGCACTGGTGCTCATGCTCGCTCGTGACCTGGCGATGCTGCCCGGACGCTCGGGCTACAAGGTGCGCCGGCTCATGCCGGAACCCTTCTCATTGGGCGAGCACGAGAACGTGAAGGTGGTGATCGAGAATCCGGCCGCGGCCGGCCTTCGTGCCATGATCGCCGACCACGCCCCGCCCGATCTCAGGCCTGAGCCCCGCGAGATGTCGGGCGAGTTCGACCGTGCTGGACGGCTGGAGCTCGCGTACAGAACGTCGTCACCCCGCCGCGGTGCGTACCGGTTCGGTGCGGTGGACCTGCAGGTCTCGAGGCCCGAAGGCTGGTGGCGGCGCCAGGTGCGCCTGGACAACCCGCATGAGGTGGCCGTCTTCCCAAACCTCGTCGCGATCAAGCGCATCCAGCTCACGCTGCGACGTGGTCTGCGCGCGATGGCGGGACTCAGGAGGGCGCGCCCGCCTGGCGCGTCGACCGCGTTCGCGGGTCTCCGCGACTACGTGCGCGGTGACGACATAAGAAGGGTGAGCTGGGCCGCGACCGCGCGAAGGGATCACCCAGTCGTCGTCGAGGTCGAGGCCGAGCGCGGCCAGCAGGTGATGATCGCCCTCGACTGCGGACGCCTCATGACCGCGCCCGCCGGCGAGCTCGACAAGCTGGACCATGCGGTGAACGCTGCTTTGATGCTCGCCTGGGTCGCCCAGGCTTATGGCGATCGCGTCGGGCTCATGACCTTCGACGATCGCGTCACCAACTTCATCAAGCCGGAGCGCGGCAGCACGCAGCTGCGACGGATCACCGAAGCGCTGTACGCGATCAAGCCTGATTACGTGGAACCTGACTTCGGCCACGCGCTCACCCTGCTGTCGCTGCGCCTTGGCCGGCGATCGATGGTGGTCGTGGTGACGGACCTGCAAGACGTCGAGGCTTCGAAAGAGCTCGTCGCGCACTGCCTGCGTCTGGCAGCTCGGCATCTCGTGCTCGTGGTCGCGATGTCAGACCCCGCAGTCCTCAACGCTCGCCAGGCGCCGATCACCACATCCTCTCGCGCCTACGAGTGGGCCGCGGCGGAGGAGTTCATGTCAAGCCGGCGCGAGAGCTTCGAGCTGCTCCGGCGCGGTGGAGTGCTCGGGCTGGACGTCGTCGCTGGGAACCTCAGCCCGGCGCTGGTTGAGCGATACCTGGAGTTGAAAGAGCGCGCACTTCTTTAGCGTCCTGCCTCCGAAGTTCCTTGGATCTTCGCGTCCTAGACGGGCGGGCGCCTACGGCGCTGAAGCCTGCGTCATGGGGCCCGGCGCCGCTTCGTCACGCATCTAGCGATGCGCTCCTAGCAGCGCCACCCCTTCCTTGGCTCCGCCCGTCGATGCCGCGAAATCTCCGGCGGACCTCGGAAGCCGGACGCTAGCCTCCCGGCCCGCGAAGAGAAGGTATGTATAGAGGAGGATGCCGGTCGTCAGGCCGATCGCGAGCTTGGCCGCGAACGGGGCGTCAGATGGCGAGATGTTGCCCTCGATGGTGCCGGCGATGATAAGCAGCGGCGCCAGACCGATCAAGAGCGTGAAGGCGCGTCGCGTGGCGATGACCAGGGCGTCCGATCGCTTGCGGTTCCCCGGTGAGATGAGCGCCCAGCCCATCATCAATCCGCCTGCGCCCTGCGCGACCACTATCGAGAGCTCCAGGACTCCGTGGGCGATGACGAAATTGAACAGGCCGCCGCTCACGCCGTAGGCCTGGGTCAGCCCGAACAGGCCTCCGAGGCTGATGCCGTTGGTGACGAGGACGTAGATCACAGGCAGGCCGAAAACGACGCCGAAAGCGAAGGCCAGCATCGAAACGTAGATGTTGTTGACCATGATCAGCCCGCCGGTCTGAACGCGGACATCGGGCGGGATGTTGGTCCAGAGCTGATGATGGTGGACGCGATCGATGATCTGCGGCGGCGCGATGCCGTACGCGGCGTCCGGGTAGGCGAGCACGACGAAGTAGCTGACGATCGCGGGCACAAACAGCAGCGCCGCCGATGCGACCAGGTACGGCCACGACTGGCGGTATGTTCGCGGCAGCGTTTCCCCGAAGAAGGTGCGGATCCTGCGCCAGACGTGACCCCCACGGCGGTAGACGACACCGTGTCCGCGAGCGACCAGGCCGTTCAGGTACCGATGGACGGGTTCGTCAGGCCAATCCCGCTGTGCGCGGGCGAGGTCCGAGGTCGCTCTCCGATACAGCGTTGTCAGGGTCAGAACCTGCGCCGGCGCGAGGCTGTTGAGCTTGCTGCTGCCCGCCCGCGCGATCAGGTCTTCCAATCGATTCCAGTCGTCCCGCCGTCGCGCAACGAACTCTTCTGAGCGCACTTAGTGTTCCGCGTCAGCCATTTGCTGGAAATTCATCGGCCTAGGCGGCCCGCGGCCTTCGGCCGCGATGCCGCGACTTTCTCAACAAACGCTGGCGCGGGAACACTACCCACCAAAATAGCCCAATGGGCCAGCCGCTCCCCGATACAGACTTGATCGTCGCGACGCCCGAGCGCGTCTCGTTCGACTACCAGGTGGCCGGCCTGGGCACGCGCGGTATCGCCAACCTCCTCGACCTCCTGATCGTCCTCGGCCTCCTGATCGCGATCTACCTCTTCGGCGCTGCGGCCGCCGCGTTCACCCAGTCCGACCTCGTCAGCACATTGATCGATCTGTTCGGCACCGCCATCGTCTTGTTCGGTTACTTCTGGATCAGCGAGGCTCTCTTCTCCGGACAGACGCTGGGGAAGAGGACCTTCCGCCTCCGGGTTGTGGGTGACCGCGGCGAGCCGCTGACCTGGGCGCAGGCCGGAATCCGGAACGTGATCAGGATCGTCGACTTCCTGCCGTACGGCTACGGAGTTGGCGTGATCGTCCTCTTCGCGAATGGACGGGGCAAGCGGCTGGGGGATTTGGCAGCTGGCACCATCGTGGTCAAGGATTCGGATCACCTCGCCTTGTGGCAGCTGGCGCGCGCGACACCTCCGCCCGCTTCGCCGCCCCCTCCACCGCCGGTGGCTCCACCCACGGATGCCGCGTATCAGTTCCCGGCGCACCCGCCGCCGCCACCACCCCCGCCGCCTCCGCCTCCTCCCGGCTACGCGCCGGTGGCGGTTCCATTCGCGCCGGCATCCCAGGCAGAGCTCACCCTGCGCCGCCTCGACCCCGAACTTCGGCGTTTCGTCAGCTCGTATGCGCGCCGCCGCCCGCAGCTTCCAATCGAGCTACGCGCGCAGCTGGCGAGCACGGTGCAGGCGAGCCTGAGCAAGGCTCTCCCGGACGTCTTCGCACAAAGTGGGCCGCTTGCGGCGCTCGACCTGCTCGCGAACCTTGAAATGCAGGGCTGATCGCGTCACGAGAACCAGGCGCGGAACTGGTCGTCGGTCACATTCCCGCCTGTAAGGGGTACCGCGACCCGTTTGCCGGCGAACTCATCGCGGCGTTTGGCGACGGCCGCGATGCCCGCGGCACCGGCCGGCTCGATGACGAGGCCGGCATCACGATGGAGCCAGCGCATGGCCTCGATCATCTCGGCGTCGCTCACGAGCATCACCTCGTCCACTGCTTCGCGCATGATCTCGAGCGCTTCCGCCACTGGAACGCGGACAGCGATCCCGTCGGCGATGGTGTCCATCGTCGTTGTGCTGATCGGCTTGCCCGCGCGCCACGAAAGCTCCATCGCGGGCGCTCCCTCAGGGCAAACCGCTACGACTTTCGTCGTGGGTGAGAACTGCTTGAACCACAGGCCCATGCCGTTGATCAAAGAACCGTTGCCAAGCGGAACGAGGCATGAGTCGATCGGCTCTTTCATGCGGCCCAGCTCGAGCGCGATCGTGCCGGCGCCCTCGGCGATGGGTCCGAGCAGACCGTCCTCGACGTAGAAGGCGCCAGACTCCGACGCGGCACGGATCGCGGATTCCTTGGCGTCGTCGAAGTCCTGGCCTTCGAGCACAACGTGCGCACCGAGCGCGCGCATCCGCTCGATCTTGAGCGGATTGGCGGTGGTCGCGGCGAAGACTGTAATTCGGACGCCTCGCTTGCGCGCCGCATACGCCATGCCCTGGCCGAAGTTTCCGGCCGACGCGCACACGACGCCGTCCGGCTGCGGACCTAGACGATGGAGCAGGTAGTCGGTGCCGCGGCCCTTGAACGACCTGATCGGATTGATCACTTCGACCTTCAGAACCACGGTCGCCCCCAGGCGTTCGCTCAAGGGCTCGCTCGCGAACTGAGGCGTGTCCCGAAACACGGTGTCGACCAAAACTGCCGCCTCCTCGATGCGTGCGACCGAGATCGAGGAGTCCATGGACCAGGAGTGTAGATACCCCAGGACGCCGCCCCGGGGGTAGTCAGGGCGGCGCCTTTTCGCAAAGGAGCCGGGGTGGGGTCCCGGCCAGTTCCTCTAATCAATAAAACGCCTGAGCCGTTAAAAGGCTACGTGCGCACTTGTAAAAACGTGATCATGGGTGGAGAGTCAACCCATGCCCAAGACGACCGTGACCTTCATGTGCTCCGAGTGCGGAGGCGAAAGCCTGCGCTGGGCGGGCCAGTGCCCGCACTGCCAGGCGTGGAACACGCTCCAGGAGTTCCAGGTGCGCAAGGCGCCGGCGGGCCGCGGAAAGGTTCTGGCCGCCGCCCGTAGCGAGGGCCTGGGCATTCTGTCCGCCGGGAGCCGGCCGATACCCCTCACCGAGGTCGAGTCCGATGCGGCCCCGCGCCGGTCGCTCGCATGGGCCGAGTTCAACAGGGTGCTCGGCGGGGGGATCGTTCCGGGCAGCGTGGTCCTGGTCGGGGGTGAGCCCGGAGTCGGCAAGTCCACGCTGCTCATGCACGCCGCACAACAGATCGCCGCTCGCGGCGGCAAGATCCTCTACGCCTCGGGCGAGGAGTCGCCTCAGCAGATCCGGATGCGGGCGATGCGCCTCGGGCCGCTCTCAGCAGGCATCCTGCTGCTGGCCGAAAACGATCTCGACACGATCTGCGAGGCGATCCGCGCCGAGGCGCCGCAGCTGGCGATCGTCGATTCGATTCAGACCGTCATCGACGCCGGTTTCGAGGGCGGGGCCGGGAGCGTGACCCAGGTTCGCGAATCAGCCGCCCGCCTGATGCGGCTGGCCAAGGAGATCGGGGTCCCGATCTTTCTCGTGGGCCACGTAACGAAAGAGGGTGCAATCGCCGGTCCGAGGGTCCTCGAGCATATCGTTGACACAGTGCTGTACCTCGAAGGCGACCGCCGGCAGGAGCTGCGCATCCTCCGTGCCATGAAAAACCGCTTCGGCTCGGCCGAGGAGATCGGCGTCTTTGCCATGGGCGAGGCCGGCCTCGAGGAGGTCTCGGACCCGTCGGCGGCGCTGCTCGCCAACGCCGTCATTGCTTCTCCGGGCACAGCCGTGGTTGCCGCGCTGGAGGGAACGCGCCCGCTGCTCATAGAGATCCAGAGCCTCGTCAACGTCGTCAACAACAACTACCCGCCGCGGCGCTTCGCCAGCGGCATGGACATCAACCGATTGCACATGCTCATCGCCGTGCTCGAAAAGCGCGCCGGGGTCTCCCTCGGGCAATCGGACATCTTCGTCAACGTCGCGGGCGGCATCCGCATCACGGAGCCGGCCGCCGACCTTGGTCTTGCCCTGTCCATCTTCAGCAACACGAAAGACAGGCCCCTGCCAGACGGCCTGGTCGTGATCGGGGAGCTGGGATTGGCGGGCGAGGTGCGTCGCGTCGGCCAGATGGATCGTCGCCTCCAGGAGGCGGCCCGTCACGGGCTCACGCGCGCTTTGATTCCGGCTGGCTCCAAAGCCGGCCGGCCGGCCGGCCTCGATGTGGTCGAGGTCCGGTCCTTGGCGGAGGCGATCTCCGCCGCTTTTACTCCACCTATCAGGTCTGGCGCATTCATAAAGGAGGCCGAGGTATCGGTCACCTGAGGAGGTAGTCCCGTGAAGCGTTCCGAGACCTTCGCCCGTCGGCTTGGCGTGGGGATCGGAGTCGTCGGTGGCTTTTTTCTGGGTTACGCGCTCGTTCGCCTTTCGGGGATCAACCACCAGGGTTGGGTGCTCATCAGCCTGACCACGATGGAGGGTTTGATCTTCGCGTACCTGGGCACGCCTTACGTGCTCGGTGGGTGGCGAGGGTTCAACCAACGCCTGACGTCGACTCCGCTGCCCGACCTGCTCAGTGGATTGCTGGGCAT
Source organism: Candidatus Dormiibacterota bacterium (assembly GCA_036380475.1). GTDB lineage: Bacteria > Chloroflexota > Dormibacteria > Dormibacterales > Dormibacteraceae > UBA10449. The sequence continues at coordinate 6,238 of DASVEP010000163.1, read as the reverse complement.
GATCGTCGGACTCGTCATCGCCGTTCTCATCGGAGTATTCGTGCGCGACCTGCCCTATGGCATCGCGCTCTCGTTCGTGCTTGCGCTCCTGCTTGCCCTGCTGGGCGCGTCCGTAGGGATCACGCGGCGTTCTGAGCTGACCAACCTCTTCTGGGGGGATTCCGGCGAAGAAAAGGGAACGCGCCTGAGCGCGATCCTGCTCGACACCTCGGTCATCATCGACGGGCGCATTCTTGACATCGCGAAGACCGGCTTCGTCGATGCGCCTTTGGTGGCGCTTAGCTCCGTCCTGCGCGAGCTGCAGCTTGTCGCAGATTCCGCCGATGCCACGCGCAGGCGTCGCGGCCGTCGCGGGCTCGATGTCCTCAGCGAGATGCAGAAAGACCCGACCATCCACCTCCAGGTCGAGGAGGACGATGTCTCACCGACTGTCGAGATCGACGCGCACCTCGTGCGCACCGCCAAGCGCAAAGGTTGGGGAATCATGACCAACGACTTCAACCTCAACCGGATCGCACGGCTGGAAGGGGTCACGGTTCTCAACCTCAACGAGTTGGCGCAGGCGATGCGGCCGGTAGCGATCCCCGGCGAGGAGATCGTGGTCATGGTCGCGCGTGAAGGCAAGGAACCCGGCCAGGGCGTCGGCAGCCTTGACGACGGGACCATGGTGGTCGTCCAGAACGGGCGACGCCTCCTCAACCAGACCATCACAGCGACGGTGACGTCCGTGATCCAGACGTCCGCGGGCCGGATGATCTTCGCGGAGCCATCCACCCAGGACGGGCGGCGCAACAGCAGGTCCAAGCGCGACGAGGAGGCCGGTTAGAACAATGCCTTCCGTAGGCGCGATCGTCGCCGCAGCCGGCTCGGGCTCCCGCCTTGGCAGGGGCAGCAAGGCGCTCGTGCGCCTCAACGGACGCACCACGCTCGCGCGCGTCCTCGAGCTGTTCCTGGCCCTGGACGAGGTGGATCGGATCGTCGTGGTCGGGCCGCCCAGCCGCCTCGAGAACGCGGAGCGCGAGGTGGAATCGCTGGTGCCACGCAAGCCCGTCACCGTCCGGGCCGGGGGCGAGAGCCGGCAGGAATCGGTGCGCGTGGGCCTGGCGGCGCTAGGAGAGTGCGATTACGTGCTCGTCCACGATGCGGCGCGACCATTGGCGACCGCGAGCCTGGTGCGGCGGGTGCTTGCCGCCGCGATCGAGTCGGGTGCCGCATTTCCAGCCATCGCTCCGCGCGACGCGGTCAAGCGCGTCGAGGGCAACCGACTGGTGGAAAGCCTCGACCGCACTAGGATCGTGCTCGCGCAGACACCGCAGGCTTTCGCTTACGAGCTGCTCGCGCGCGCCCATCGCGAGGCCGCCGATGCCGGGCTGGTCGGCGACGACGACGCGCAGCTCGTGGCGGCGACCGGCCATGCGGTCACCGTCGTCGAGGGTGAGCCGGCGAACATCAAGCTCACGACCCCGGAGGACTTCGAAGTCGTGGAAGCGCTGATCAAGGAGCACGAGGCCGCGACTTCGTGAGGATCGGCATCGGATACGACGTCCACGGTCTCAAGGCTGGTCGTGACCTGATCCTTGGCGGCGTGCGCATCGAGCACCCGGTCGGGCTTGATGGTCATTCGGATGCCGATGTGCTCACGCACGCGGTCATAGACGCGCTCCTCGGCGCAGCCGCGCTTGGCGACATCGGCGAGCACTTTCCGGACACTGATCCGCGCTGGAAGGGAAAGTCCAGCCTCGACCTGCTCGAGATCGCGGCCAAGCTGGTCCAGAAGGGCGGCTACCGGGTCGTCAACGTCGATGCGACCGTGGTTGCGGAAGCGCCCCGGCTCTATCCGTTCCTCTCCGACATGCAGAAGAACATCGAACGCCGGCTCGGGCTCGAGCATGGCTTTGTCGGCGTCAAGGCGACGTCTCCCGAGGGTCTCGGGGCGCTCGGCCGCGGCGAGGGGATCGCGGCGCAAGCCGTCGCTCTGATCGAATAGGGGCGTGACGCTCAAGCTCCACAACACGCTCACCGGGACCAAGGACGTCTTCGTGCCCCTCGAACCGGGACGAGTCGGCGTGTACACGTGCGGTCCCACCGTGTGGAACTTCGCGCACGTCGGCAACCTTCGCGCCTTCATTTTTTATGACCTGCTGCGGCGGCAGCTGGAGGCGAGCGGTTATGCCATCACGCACGTGATGAACCTGACCGACATCGACGACCGGATCCTCGACCAGGCCATGCACGCGGGGACGACGATCACCGAGTACGTCAAGCCGTACGTCGCGGCGTTCTTCGAGGACATGCGAGAGCTGCGCGCGCAGCCGGCTGAGCGTTACCCGCAGGCGACCGAGCACATCCCGGAGATGATCGCGATGATCTCCACGCTGGTCGAGCGGGGTTTCGCGTATGTCGGCGACGGCGATGTGTACTTCCGCATCGAGAGCTTTCCTCGCTACGGCGCCCTGTCTCACCTCGATCGTTCCGGCTTGCGTGCGGGCGCGCGTATTGCGGCTGACAAATATGACAAGGAATCGGTGAGCGATTTCGCGTTGTGGAAGAAGGCTCAGCCCGGCGACGCGGAGCTTGGCGCTGCCTGGGATGCGCCTTTCGGCCCGGGCCGTCCCGGCTGGCACATCGAATGCTCTGCGATGAGCAAGCGATATCTCGGCGAGACCTTCGACATCCACTGCGGCGGCATCGACCTGATGTTTCCGCATCACGAGAACGAGATCGCGCAGTCGGAGGCGGCGAACGGCAAGCCACTCGCTCGCGTATGGCTGCACTCCGAGCATCTGGCCGAGGCGGGTGGCGAGAAGATGTCAAAGAGCGCTGGCGGCTTCACGACGCTGCGCGACCTGGTCGCCGCCGGCCATGACCCGCTTGCGGTTCGCTTCTTCCTCATCGCCAACGCCCACTACCGATCGCGCATCCGCTTGACGACCGAAGTGCTGCACGCATCGGCCGAACAGGTGCGGCGCCTTCGCGAGTTCGCGGACAGGGTCCGACGCTCGGCGCCGTCGTCCGCCGACGATGCCGCGATGATTCGAAGGATTGGCGAAGTTCGCGCGGCCTATCGCGAGGCGCTGGACGATGACCTCAACCTTCCGCAGGGCGTCGGCCTCTTCTTCGAGCTCGTTCGCGAAGCGAACACAGCGCTCGATGAGACGAGGTTGGGGGAGGAGGGACGGAATGCGTTACTCGCGCTTATCGATGAGGTCGATCGGCACCTCGACGTGATGGGTGGTGAGGAGCCCGGGCTCGCCGAAGAGGTGGAGCGGTTGATCGCCGAGCGCGAGACGGCGCGCCGTTCGAAGGATTTCGCAAGCGCGGATCGCATCCGCGACGAGCTCAAGCAGCGCGGCATCGCGCTGGAAGATTCGAGAGAAGGCGTTCGCTGGCGCCGGGTGCGCGGATGAGCGAGCGCCGGCGACGCTACCAGCGTCCTCCGCCCGCAGCCGCCTCTCTGATTCACGGGCGCAACGCGGTGCTCGAGGCCGCCCGTGCGGGCAAGGTCGTCAAGGTCTTTCAGGCCGCCGGCCTTGGCCATGACCCACGCCTGGAAGAGCTGGCGCAGCTCGCGCCTGTCGAGGTCGTGCCTCCCGAGCGGCTCGAGGCAATCGCCGCCGGCGTCCATCAGGGTGTGGCCGCTGAGCTGAAGCCGAGGCGCATCTGGTCGTTGAAGGAGCTCCTGGCCACCAGCCCGACTTTGCTCGTGGCGCTAGACGGGATCATGGACCCGCAGAACCTTGGCGCGATCCTGCGCAGCGCCGAGGTGGCCGGCGCCGATGGTGCGATCCTTCCCGAGCATCGCAGCGCGCCGCTGTCGCCCGCGGCGGTCAAAGCGAGCTCGGGGGCGAGCGAATTGCTGCGCATCGCGACTGTATCGGGGATCCCCTCGGCGATCGCGGAGGTGAAGCGTGCCGGGATCTGGTGCGCCGCGCTGGATGTGCGCGGCGAGGTGCCGCCGTGGGAGTTCGACCTTACGCAGCCGGTCTGCATCGTCGTCGGCAGCGAGGGCGAAGGGGTGCACCGCCTGGTGCGCGAGAGGTGCGACGTACGCCTTCGACTGCCCGTGGCAGGACATATCTCGAGCTTCAACGCGTCGGCCGCCGCCGCTTCGGTTCTGTACGAGGTGCTGCGCCAAAGGGCAGGCTCGGGCGGAACTCGTACGTAGACTTCCACAGGTGGTCCGTCTAGGTGGCTGACGCGACGGCGGAGCTTGACAGGGCGTCCGCCGACATCCCGCTTACTCGCGATGCGCGCTCCGTCCTGGAACGCGCCTCTGCCCTTGCGACAGACCGCGGCGCCCCGCAGGCTGGTCCGCTCGATGTGCTCAGGGCGACGCTGGCCGACCGCGGAACGTCCGCATACTCGGCGATAAAGACCCTGGCCGCCGACCCGCAGGCGATCAGCATGGAAGCCGCCGGAACCGATACCACCGAAAGCCTTCCTCTCCGACAGCTGCTGGTGAACGCCAACCGCGAGGCGGGGGTGTTGGGCCACTACCAGGTGGACTCGATCCATCTGCTCCTCGCCCTCCTGTACAGCGATTCACGCGCGACCTCGGCGATTCTGCAGAACGCCGGCCTGACCCTCTACGACCTCAGGCGCCACCTCCAAACAGGGGCTGGGCCGAACGTGCCCGTCACCGTGCACGTGCAATCACCGCAGGACCGCGCGCTGCGCAGACAGCCGCTGACACCACTCCGCGGCGCGCTCGGGATCAGCCCGATCTTCGTTGGTCTGGTGGCGATCACCGTCGCCACCGGCCTTCTCTTGTGGTTCGACGTGCTGCCGGCATCCACGTCATTGGTATCGATCGTCTTCGTCACTTCCGGATGGATCACATCGCTGTGCATCCACGAGTTCGGCCACGCAGTGGTCGCCTACCTCGGCGGGGATCGATCGGTGAAGGCGTCGGGTTATCTGACGCTCGACCCCCTCAAATACACGAATCTGTTGATGAGCATCATCTTCCCGGTCGTCTTTCTTCTCCTGGGCGGCATTGCGCTGCCGGGCGGCGCGGTTTACATCGACCATTCCGCGATCCGCAGCCGCGCCTGGGATTCATTTGTCTCGCTGGCCGGGCCTATCGGGACCCTGGCGTCCGGGGTGGTCATCTGCAGCCCGTTCCTGTTCGAGAGCTTCCGCGCCGGCATCACCGCTACCAACGCGGGCTTTTACGGCGCGCTCGCGTTCCTCGGGTTCATGGAGGTTGTGGCCCTCTTGCTCAACCTCCTGCCGATTCCTGGCCTCGACGGCTTCGGCATCCTGCGCCCATGGCTCCCGTACTCGATACAAGCGTTTGCTCTTCGCTACTCGCAACTTGCGATCATCGGCGTGTTCATCGTGCTGTGGAACGTGGCCCCCGCGCGCGATGCGTTTTACTCGACCGCCCTTCAGGTCACGAACACCCTCAACATCGATCCGCGCCTTATCGGGTTCGGCCAGGCCAACATGCGACCTTAGCGATGGAGCGGCTGATAGTCGACGGTTACAACGTGATCCATGCGTGGCCGACGCTCAAGCGTTTGCTCGGCGTCTCGTTGGAGGCAGCGCGCGACAAGCTGGTGGAGCGGATGTCCGTCTACGGGTTGGTCACCGGGACCGAGGTCACCGTCGTCTTCGATGCGCACCACTCATCGGCGCTCACCAATGCAGAGGAGACGGTCGAGGGTGTGCGCGTCCTGTTCACGCGCAAAGGACATTCGGCGGACCACGCCATCGAGCGCATTGCTTATGGAGCGACGGAGGCCGGTGATGCAGTCACAGTCGCCACATCGGACAGGTTCCAGAGCGACCTCGTTCGCGGGATGGGTGGGGGAGTGATCAGCGCGCCGGAGCTCGAGCGTAGGGTCGTCGCGGCTGAAGAGGAGCTGGGCCGGCGCGTGAAGAAGTACCAGTGAACCACCGCGGCCGGGACAGATCACATTTCGGGGCTCAGTACGCCGATACGTGCGTCAAGGGGCCCGGCCCTTCGTCGTCACGCATCTCCGATGCGCTCCTCCTCGGTCTACCCTTTCCTTCGTCTCGGCGCCCGGACCGGCGACCTATCGGTCGCCTGCCCCGAACTGCGACCCGCCCGGCCACGGCGGTCCACAAGAAATGATTCGGCGCACGCGCATCGTCTGCACGATCGGACCCTCGAGCTCGTCGCCCGCGACCTTGCGGACGATGGTGCAGGCGGGCATGGATGTCGCCCGGCTCAACTTCTCGCACGGCGACCATCCAACCCACCGCCAGGTCG
>DASVEP010000162.1:0-2282 GCA_036380475.1 Candidatus Dormiibacterota bacterium | reverse complement strand
AGGCCGCGGCACCGCTCGAACCGTCGATCTCGACGCGCAGCGAGTTCTTTCGACCCGCGCTTATCTGAGATACGGCGAGAGAACCCATGGCGCCGCTGTCGTAGCGGACCAGGATCGTGGCGCAGTCTTCGGTCTTGATCTCCCGGTCGACGGTCTGCCCGGATTTTTCCGTCGCGAAAGTCTCGACCGGCCCGACGGGCTGCCGGCGAACTTTGATGAACGTCTCGAGGTCGGCGGTGACGGACGTGATGCGCGATCCCGTGAGGAACGAGGTTAGGTCAAACCAATGCGAGCCGATGTCACTCACCGCACGCAGCGTGCCGCCCAGCGCCGGATCGAGGCGCCAGTTCCAGTCGGTGTCGAGCAACAGCCAGTCCTGAAGGTAGTGCCCGGTGACCAGGCGCACAGCGCCCAGCCCGCCCTCGCGGACCAGCTGGTGCAGGTGCTGGTTGATCGGATAGAAGCGGATGTTGAAGTTCACCGCATGCACCAGGCCGCTCGACTCCGCCAGCTCGAGAAGGTCGGCGGACTCTGTGGATGTCATCGCCAGCGGCTTCTCGCAAACAACGTGCTTGCCGGCTTCGAGCGCCGCCTTCGCGTGGGCATGGTGCAGGTGGTTGGGCGAGGTGACGTGAACGACGTCGACGCGCTCGTCGGCGAGCATGGCCTCCATCGACTCGTATGCGGGCGGCAGGCCCGCGACACGGGCTCGCTCGGCGCCACGAGCGGCGCTCGAGCCAACGACGCCATGCACCTGGATCCCGAGCCTGCGCAGGGCATCGACGTGCACGGCGCCGATGAAGCCGGTGCCGATTACGGCCGCGCCGAGCTCGCTACGCACTGATGCAGTCACCGGTCGCCAATAGACTAGGGGCATGGCGGTGAGCGAAGAGACCGCGTGGGCCTCTGCGACGGATCTGGCTCAACGCATCCGCCGCCGCGAGCTGTCCCCGGTCGAGCTGATGGCGTCGACCATCGCCCGGATCGAACGGCGCAACCCGAGCCTGAACGCTTTCGTCTACCTCGACTTAGAGCAAGCGATGGAAAGGGCGCGCGCGGCCGAGGCCGCGGTCAGTTCCGGCGCAACCCTCGGGCCGCTGCACGGGGTGCCTGCCGCGATGAAAGACCTGTTCGACTTCAAGCCCGGTTGGCCGTCGACGTTCGGCGGCATCCGCGCGCTCCGCAACCAGGTCATCGACGCGTACTGCCATTTTTCGAGGCGGATGGAGGACGCGGGGGCGATCCTGGTCGGCAAGACCAACTCGCCGATCATGGGCCTGCGCGGCATCGCCGACAACTATCTCTTCGGGCCGACCCACAACCCTTTCGACCTAAGACGCAACCCCGGCGGCTCGTCGGGCGGCAGCGCCGCCGCGGTCGCCGACGGCCTGGTGTCCATCGCCGAGGGGACGGACGCCGGAGGTTCGATCCGCATTCCTGCCGCGTGGTGCAACGTCTACGGATACCGCGCTTCTTTCGGTCGCGTGCCTTTCACGGTCAGGCCCAATGGGTTCATGGGACTCACGCCGTTCCTGTTCGAGGGCACGCTGACGCGAACCGTCGAGGACGCTGCGGTGGGCCTCCAGGTCATGGCCGGGTCGGACCCGCACGATCCGTTCTCGCTGACCGATACGCCTGACTTCGTCGCGGCCACCTCGCGGTCCATCAAGGGTTGGCGCATCGCATACAGCCCGGACTTCGACGTCTATCCGATCGAGCCGGCTGTGGCAGGCGTCGTGGCCGATGCGGTGCAGGGTTTCGTTGACGGCGGGGCCACGGTCGAGACCATCAAGGTCGGGATCACGCGCTCGCAGCGCGAGCTGAGCGATGTGTGGACACGCCTGATGATGCCCTTGAACATCGCCGGTCTCGAAGGCCTCAAGAGCTCAGGGATCGACCTGTTGCGCGACCACCCCGAGGACCTGCCGCCTGAGTACCGGCGCTGGATCGAGATCGGCTATGGGCTCTCGGTCATGGATGTCTGGAACGACCAGGTCGCCCGCACCGAGATCTACGACGCCATCGAATCCGTGCTGCAGAAGTACGAGCTGCTGATCACGCCCACCAACGCCTGCTTGCCGGTAAAAAACGCAAGCGACGGAAACACACTGGGGCCGACCGAGGTCAACGGCGAGGCGGTAGATCCGTTGATCGGCTGGTGCCTCACTTTCCTCACGAACTTCTCAGGGCATCCATCGGCCTCGATTCCAGCGGGCCTTTACGATGGCCTGCCCGTCGGCATGCAGATCATCGGCCGCCGCGGTGCAGACGTCGACGTGCTC
>DASVEP010000161.1:0-5672 GCA_036380475.1 Candidatus Dormiibacterota bacterium | reverse complement strand
CGGCCGAGCGGCGGACGACGACCGGCGTCACACCGTACGACTGGCTGTTTCGCGCCGATCCTTTCACCGGCACCATCGAGCCGCTGGCTGCATCAGCGGACCTGCAGAGCGAAGGGCCGTTCGGCCTCGTCGCCAACTCCCACTACCTGGCCCTGACCGTCGGCTGCTGCGCCAACTACGAGGTGGACGCGCTCGACCTCACCCGCCCAACGTCACCGCTGAAGGTGCTGGCGAAACCGCCTACGCAGGCCGCGCTCTTCACCGAGGGAGCCGCGCCCGGCCCCGACGGCCTGATCGCAGTGCGGGCCGTGGGCACGGGGGCGTGGTACTGGCTCAATGCCGCGGCGGCCGTCCTCAACCAGTTCCCGCTGTCCTTGGGACCCGAGGATGGTCCGATCGCTATCAGCACCGACGGCACTCTCGCTGCAATCTCGGTTCCTGACCAGGGACCTGTCATCGAGCCAATCAACGTGGCCGCCCCTCTGGCGCCGGCCTCCGCTCCAGCCTCGGCTCCCTCGGCATCTCCGACGCACGCCAGCCCGGTGCCGTCGGCGGCGCCGCATCACGTGAACTCCAAGATCCCGCACGCCGATGCGCTGGCCTGGAGCCCTGATGCCAAGCAGCTGGTTCTGGCCGTCAGCGGACTGATCCAGATCTACAGTGCGACGGCACCCGACGGCACCGCGCCGGCGGGGCAGTATCTCGCTGGCGCCAACGTCCTGGGCATCGACTGGTCGCCGCCCCTGCCCGATGAGAGCATGGCGCTCATCAAGCCCGACGCCGGCCCACAGGCGTTTGTCGACGCCGTCCTCGAAGCGACCAAACTCCCGGCAGCGGCCGACACGCCGCAGCAGCGGCCGCTGACCAAGGTCTATCTCTGGCAGTTCGACTCGTCGAAAGCCTCGCCGATAGCAGCCATCGCGGATGCGACGCCGGCAGTGCTTCAGCAGTATCCGCCGCTTGCGGCCGGTGTCGTCCTGCACCACTGGGCCGCGTCGGACACGTGGGCGTTGCTCGGCGGGTGCATGCGCTACCGCGTTGTGATCACCGGCAGCATCCCACCGGTCGCGTCGACGTTCGGACTTGACTCCAACGCGCTTTGCAACGCACCTGCGCCGACGCCCAGCCCGAGCCCGACAGTGAAAAAATCGCCGCCCAGCTAGCCGCGTCTACGATCTAATCGTGGCCGACATCGATTTTCTTGCCGTCCACTCCGAGGGCAACCCTGCCAAGGCGGCCCTCATCCTCGGCGACGAAGTCGTCGACTTCGCAGACCTGCACAGGCGCGCCAACAAAGCGGCCCGTGTATTCACCGAGCTCGGGTGCGAGCCCAAAGACCGCGTCGCCATCATGTCTTACAACTCGATCGCGGGAGCCGTGATCACGCACGGGCTGCGCCGCGTCGGCCTTATCGTCGTCCCTGTCAACTACAGGCTTCGCGGACCCGAGGTGGCGTACGTGCTCAACGACTCCGGAGCAAGGGTCGTGTGCGCAGACGGCGATCACGTCGAGGTGGTCGAGGTCGCGCGCCCCGACGTCAAAGGCGAACGGCATTACGTCGCCGTCGGCAACAAACAACCTGCGGGTTGGAAGTCATTTCGAGAGTTGGTGGAGGCCGCGTCGGACGAACCGCTGGTCGCGCAAGTATCCGGAGCGCTTGGCGCATCGATGATCTACACATCCGGCACCACCGGAAATCCCAAGGGCGCATGGCGCCCGAACGGGGTCAACATCGAGAATGTCCTTCAGGTCATCTCGATCTTCGGGCTCAACCAATCCGATGTGCACCTCGTGTGCGGTCCGGGGTATCACAGCGCCGTCGCCTTCTTCGCCACCCTGAATCAGCTGCTCGGCGCGACCAACATCATCCAGCCCAAGTTCGAAGCCGATGGAGCCCTCGACCTCATCGAGCGTCACCGCGTGACTACGACCTTCATGGCACCCACGCTGCTGCAGCGGCTGGTCGACGCGCAGGAGCGCAAGCCCCGAGACCTCTCATCGTTGCGCGCGCTCATCCTGGGTGCGGCGCCATGTCCACAAGCGCTGAAGATCCGTGCTGAGAAAGCGCTGGGCCAGGTGCTCTGGGAGTTCTATGGGGCAACCGAGACAGGCATCAACACCGTGCTGCGACCCGAGGATCAGCTGCGCAAGCCCGGATCATGTGGCACGGCCGTGCCCGGACAGGAGATCAGGCTCGTGGCGCCCGATGGCAGTGATGTCCCCGACGGCCAGCCGGGAGAGTTCATGGTCCGCAACACGTGGCTCGCGGAGTACTACAACCGCCCCGAGGCCACCGGCAAGAGCCTGCACGACGGCTTCTTCTCCGTTGGCGACGTTGCGTATCGCGACGACGAGGGCTACTACTTCATCTGCGACCGGCAGATCGACATGGTCATTTCCGGCGGGGTCAACATCTACCCCGCGGAGGTGGAGGCCGTGCTGCACGCCCACCCAGCAGTGATGGATGCGGCGGTGATTGGAGTTCCCGACGAGCAATGGGGCGAGGCCGTCAAGGCCGTCGTCCAGCTGCGGCCTGGGATGCACGCCACAGCCGAGGAGCTGATCGCGTTTTGCGATGAGCGCCTGGCCGGCTACAAGAAGCCGAAGACGGTCGACTTCGTCAACGAGCTCCCGCGCGACGCTGCCGGCAAGCTGCTGAAGCGGATGGTGCGCGAACCTTACTGGGCGGGGCAAAACCGCCGAGTCTGAGTCGGAGCACGTCCCCTCTGGGCGGCGCAACGGCGGCGCCCACCTCCCCACATGGTAGGGAGGTCAAGCCGCTACGTGCCTGCGCACGAAATCCAGCGCGCGCTTGACGGTCGACAGCGGCTTCTCTTCGCTTGACGCCAGCCGAACATCCTGGTCGATTGCGTACCAGCCTCTGTAGTTCGAACGCCGCAGCGTATCGATCACGCTCTCCACACGGGCATCCCCAGTCCCCAACGCTTTGAACAACCCCTCACTGACCGCCTCCGCGTAGTCGATTCGGTGGTCGCGCACCTGCCGGGCGAGATCGCCATCGACATCGTTGATGCGCACATGGCTGATGCGCTTTCCCGCCAGCTCGAGGACCTCGAGGGGATCGGCGCCGACCATCAAGAGGTGACAGGGGTCGAAACACAGACCCGCCTCCGTCCCGACCAGCAGCCTTTCGATATCGGACGGCCCCTGAATCATGCTCCCGAATCGGGGCAGGACGGCCAGCTTCAGCTTGTGGTTGGCACAGACATGTTCGACGGAGCCGATCAGGTTGAGGAGGTGCGCCCAACCACCGCTGTCCAGAACGATGCCGTGCGCGGTGCTCGTACCGCGGGGCGGGATCGCTGAGAGCACGAGCGTCTCGGCGCCGACCGCAGCGAGCCAGCTGGCGTGACCGTCGATGTGGGCCAGCTCCGGGCCGCGGAGGTCGTGGTGATGAAGGATCGCGTGGGCCTGGCCGGAGATGACGCGGAGCCAGTGACGGCGAAGAAGCAGCTTGGCCTGGTCGCTGCGATCTGGCAGGAATCCTGGCGCGCCGGCCTCGATCGCGGAGATGCCGAGCGACCAGACTTCGGAAAGGACGCGTTCGGCATCGAGCTGGTAGCCCCACTCCGGATGCTCACTCACACCCCACGAGGCCGGGGACAGCGCGATGCGCAGAGCCGATCGCTCTGACCGTCCTCGCCCCGGGACCCTCCTGAGCGCCCTCTCAATCACGGCGCAGAGATTAACCGGATGCTCAATGCTAGGCTGGTCCCTGGGTGTGAGGACGAAGGGACCGGTCCGCCTACAGCTGCGGCCGGTGACAACGGCGGACGCACGCAAGGTTGCGGACCTCGAGACGCTGAGGAATCCTGATGAGCCTCGCGATCCCGAGATGGTCGCGTTCTGGTGGACGGCGAATCCCTCTGACGAGGTGTTCATCAGGATGCTCGCCGAACGGGACGGCCTTGCAGTTGCTTATCTCTTCGCCGCGCACAAACCGTGGGAGGAGACAACGGACCGATTCGGGTCCATCCGTCTTGCTTTGCATCCGGACATATGGAGCGAGCAGCAATACGAGCAGGTCGTGGAAGTGGCTGAGTCGTGGGTGCGCTCGGAGGGAGCCACCATCGGTGTCGTGCGGGTGCGAGAGAGCTTCAAGAAGGAAGTGGACTTACTCGAACGGAGGGGCTATCGCGAGGTGCGACGCGCTCGCCAGTGGGAGCTCGACCTCGTCGCCAATCGCGACCGTCTGCTCCAGGGCGCCAAGGAGGGAAAGGCTCGGATGGATGAGCAAGGCGTGAGCATGCTGACCCTCGAGAACGACACCGATCCATCACATCTTGCCAAGCTCTACGAGCTGACGAGCGCGGCGGAGCACGACATCCCGACGACCGTGCCGCTGCATGTGATGTCTTACGACGAGTGGTACCACCTGTGGTTCGAGAATCCAGCCATCACGTCTGAACGTTTCTGGATCGCTCGCGAGGGAGATGAGATCGTCGGGCTGTCGGCGATCGAGTATCCGCCGACGCGCGGCCATCCGTGGACGGCCTTCACCGCCACCGCGCGAAGCGTTCGCGGCCGCGGAATCGCACGTGCATTGAAGTACCAGACTGTGGCGCAGGCAATTGCTTTGGGCGCCAGGCGCATCGGCACCACCAACGACGGAGAGAACTCGCCGATCCTCCACCTCAATGCGGAGATGGGTTACGAGCCGATCGATCCCGTGCTCGAGATGCACCGCGAGCTCGGTTCTTGAGCCAGGATCCTTACGGCGTCCGGACGCTGCCTGAGCTCTACAAGGAGTGGAGCGCGACCGGCATGATCGCCAACATCGGGACGAAGCTGGTCGAGATCGGGTCCGGCTCGCTGGTGCTGGAAGGAAACCTCACCGCAGAATCCCATGGATTTCCAACGAGCAGGGGACCGATCGTCCATGGAGGAGCGATCGCAACCCTGGCCGACGAGACGCTTGCATCCGTTGCGTTCACACTGGCCGAAGAGGGCGAGACGACAACGACCGCCGACCTCAAGGTCGACTACTTTCGTCCGGGCAAACCTGGCCGGTTCATCTGCCGCGCCCAGGTCCGCCATCGCACACGCCGCCTTGCGTTCTGCCAGGCCACCGTCGAGCAGGAGACCGGCGAAGTCGTCGCCGAAGCGCGTGCGGTCATCGCCTACGTTAGGGCTTGACTGGCGGCAGGCTGATGGCCATCCATTCGTAGCCGCCGTCGGGGGTCATCTCCAGCATCGGCCTCGTGCCCACCATCGCCGCGAACCAGGCGTGATCCGCATCGAGAATCTGCAGCGACCCGGGCAATGGGCCGATAACCCCGAGCGGGCGATTCCCACTCCAGGTGACGCCGCCGTCGGTGCTGGTCGCCCATTCGCCCGAGCCGATCCACCACCAGTCGAGCGCATCGACGAAGCCGAACGCGCCATACGCCAAGGGCACATCAGCGACCTGCCACGACGACCCCCAGTCGAGCGAGGTGAGCTCCACCTGGCCGGACGCCGTCGGGGCGACCACCTGTCCTGCCTCGGACAGGATGTTCGTGTAGCGAAAGGGGCTCGCGTCGCCGAACGTGGTGTAGACGTACGTCACCGAACCACCTCCGTCGAACGCTCGGATGGTCAGCGGCGGATAGCCGAGAACGGTGCCTCCATCCGCCGAGCGCCCCTTCGGCGGGGTGATGGGCACCACCGTG
>DASVEP010000160.1:0-7526 GCA_036380475.1 Candidatus Dormiibacterota bacterium | reverse complement strand
ATCGTCAGGTCGCGAAGCGCCGTGTAAACGCCTCCCGACGGCGTGAGAAACCGCTTGGAGACGCCGCGCAGCTCGATGGCCGGTTGCATTCACATCCGACTCTGGATTGCGCGGAGCGAGTGCGCAATCGATGCGGTCGTTGTGGCCGTTTTGGTCGTTTTGGTCGCGAGGTCAGCCTGCGGCCACGTACTACGATCACGAGGAGCATCGGTGAAGACAAGGCTGCCCCTCGCCTACCAGATCCTCCTATTCCAAGTCGTGATCATTCTGCTGTCCGCGCTGCTGGGCGCCGCCGCGGCAGTCTGGCAGGCGAGCCGGCAGCTCGACCAGCAGTACGAGCAGCGCTCGCTCGCCATCGCTGAATCGGTCGCGGCGAACAGCGACATCCAGGAGGAGCTGCTCGACGGCGATCCGGGCGGCCTCATCCAGAAGAGCGCCGAACAGGTCCGCCAGTCGACTGGGGCGAGCTACGTCGTCGTGACCAACCGCTCCGGGATCCGGTACTCGCATCCCAACCCTGCGCTGATCGGCCAGCCGGTGGACGAGAACCCCGCCGCCGTTCTCGCAGGCCAGACCTGGGTCGGCGTGCAGCAGGGGACGCTTGGCGTGTCGGCGCGCGGCAAGGCGCCGATCTTCTACCAGGGCCGCGTCATCGGCATGGTCTCGGTGGGCTTCCTCGAGACAGCCGTGTTCAACCAGCTGGTCGCCGAGTTGCCCGGCTTCGCCGCGACGGTGCTCCTTGCGCTGGGGCTCGGCGTGATCGGATCGATGCTGCTCGCCTCGCGGCTGAAGCGGCAGACCTTCGGCCTCGAGCCGTATGAGATCGCGGGACTCCTCGAAGAGAGGGAGGCGAGCATCCAGGGAATCCACGAGGGCGCCATCGCGACCGACCGCGACGGGATCATCACCCTCATCAACGAGGAGGGCCGCCGGCTGCTCGGCCTGCCGCCGGACTGCGTCGGGCGCAGGATCTCGCAAGTCCTGCCACCGGGCCGCCTGATGAGATTCCTGACCGGCGCGCTCAAGGACGAGGACGAGGTCCTGCTGGCCGGCGACCGCGTCCTGCTGGCGAGCCGGCGGGCGATCCGCGTGCGAGGGCGGGAGATCGGGCACGTCGCCACGCTGCGCGATTCGACCGAGATCACAGGCCTCGCGCGAGGCCTTGGCGTGGACAGCCTGACCGACGCGCTGCGCGCCCAGGCCCACGAGTTCGCGAACCGGCTTCACACGATCGCCGGGCTCGTGCAGCTGGGACGCGGAGAAGACGCGATGAAGCTGATCGCCCAGACCTCCGGCCTGCACCAGGAGCTGACGGAGTCGCTGCTGGAGCGCGTCGGTGACCCCGTGCTCGGCGCGCTGCTGCTCGCAAAGGCCGCGGTCGCCTCCGAGAGAGGCATCGAGCTCCGCGTAAGCGACGACACGATGATGACGCGAAGCTCGCTCGACAGCGAGGACCTGATCACCCTGCTCGGCAACCTCATCGACAACGCGCTCGACGCCGCCGCATCCTCGGAGGGAGACCGCTGGGTCAGCCTCTCGGTCACCGACCAGGCCGATGGCCTGGTGATGAAGGTGCATGACTCCGGGCCCGGCATCACCGCGGGCATCGACGGGCAGATCTTCCAAGAAGGCTTCACCACCAAAGGCGGCGCCGGCAAGAAGCGACGCGGCTTCGGCCTCGCGCTGGTCCGCCAGGTCGCGCGAAGAAACGGCGGCGACGTCACGGTGGCCAACGAAGGCGGCGCGCTCTTCACAGTGCGCGTGCCTGCGAAGGTGGCGGCACGCACGTGATCCGCACCCTGGTCGTCGACGACGACTACCGCGTCGCCGATCTGCACTGCGCGTACGTGGAGCGCGTGCACGGCTTCGAGGTGGCGGGCAAAGCGCACACGGGCGCCGCCGCGCTGCTGTCCGTCGACCAGCTCCGGCCAGACCTCGTGCTGCTCGACATCTACCTGCCCGACATGTCGGGCCTCGAGGTGCTGCAGCGGCTCCGCGACGACGACCACCATCCGGTCGACGTGGTCGCGATCACAGCGGCTCGCGAGGTTGAGAGCCTGCGCGCCGCGATGCGGGGCGGCGTCGTCCACTACCTGGTCAAGCCTTTCCTCTTCCCGACCTTCGAGGAGAAGCTCCTCTCGTATGCCGCCGCGCACGAACGCATGACAAGGATTGGCACCGCTGAGCAGGGCGATGTCGACCGCATCTTCGGCGCACTGCGCTCCAACCGCAACGAATCGCTGCCTAAGGGCCTGTCCGACTCGACGCTCGACCTGATCATCCAGGTCCTCGGCAAGTCGCAGTCCGGGCTGCCCGCGGCGGCCGTGGCCGAGGCGGCCGGCGTCAGCCGGGTGACGGCGCGGCGTTACCTGGACCACCTGTGCCAGCTCGGCCGCGCTGAGCTGGCGATGCGCTACGGAGGGCCCGGCCGCCCCGAGCACAGGTATCAGCTCGTGTCCGTGCCGGGCGCCCGGTAGGCACGGTCCGCGCCTTGGGCCGACAGAAGAGCCGGCGCATCATCGGGGCCAAGGCCGCCCTGGCCGGCGTGCTTGTTAGCTTTGCCTGCGGATCCACCACGCCCGCGGGTCTGTCCGCGGACGCCCAGCTCTACGGCGGCACCATCCAGGTGGCTCCTCCGCCCGGCGCAGCCACGCTGCCCCTCGCCAAGATCGACGAGATCAAGCAGGTGGCCGGGGTCAAGACCGCATTCGCGACGTACCGGTTCGACGCGAAGACGGGACAGGTCCAGCGCGCCGGCGTCGCGTTGACCGAGTCCATCGTCGCCGCCGACCCGACCGAAGCGGCGTGGAGCAGGCTGAAGACCGACTACGCGCAGGGCCACGCGATCGACGCCGACTCGATGGGCGAGGTCGTGCTCGGCTCGGCGATCGCGAGCGAGCTCAGCAAGAAGATCGGCGACACGGTCCAGCTTCCCCTCCAGCCCACCGGGGGACAGACGCACGCGTTCAAGGTGGTCGGCATCCTAGATGCGACGCAGTCCGCGCCCGACCGCTCTGCCTACGTCAACATCACCGACGGCCAGACGCTGCTGAAGGACGTATGGGCGGCGGGTCAGTCCGCCGGCGCAGATGTGACTACCGTCGCCACGGCCATCGACGTTTACGCCAGACCCGGCGCCTCCATGTCAGAGCTCGACCAGATCGCGAGCCAGATCAACAAGCAGGTGGCGGGCGTCGACGCAATCAAGCCTAGCCAGCTGGTCGACAGCCTGAAGAGTTGAGGCTCTCCAGCGCGCTCGCGAGCGACGCAGCCGCCGGGCAGGGAGTGCTCGAACCCATCCTCTGCGGCGTTCGTGCGGGCGCGGTCGTGGCCGCGCCGGCGAGCACGGTTCGCATCACGATCAACGACAACGTCGACGTGCGCCGCGCCCTTCAGAGGGGCGGCCTGGAGGGCACGATCCTCGTCATCGCCGGCGGCTCTCGATCGCGCTCTGCGTGCATGGGGGGCATCCTCGCGCGCGCCATCAAGGATGCCGGTGTCGTGGCGGTTGTCACGGACGCGCCCGTACGCGACTCGAGCGAGATCGCCGAGCTCGGCCTGCCCGTCTGGTCCCGAGGCCTGAGCCCACTGAAGCCGACGAAGTTCGGCGGCGGCGAGGTGGGCGTCGAGGTCGAGCTGGCCGGAGTCAAGGTGCGTCCAGGGGACTGGGTGGTCGCGGACGACGACGGCATCGTGGTCTGGCCGGCCGAACGTCTCGAGGAGCTGCGCGCGAACGCCGCCGAGATCCTGATCGCCGAAGCGAGGGCCGCGAAGTCTTGACGCCGGCCGGCTCGGCATCCGGAGGCCGAAACCGTCAACGGTCTGCTCAACGACGACGCCGTCTGGCACGTCGGCGGTAGGTCGGCGCTGACGGGCGATTACAAAGGAAAGGCCGCCATCCTTGACTTCTTCATGCAGTTCGGCCAGATGACCGAGGGCACATACAAGGCCGACATCCACGACAGCACGACCAGGGCTTTCGGCGAGGTGCTCAAGACAACAGAGGCAAAGGCTTTTGCGGCCCGGGTCGCGGCTCAGAGTTGGCCGGCAAGGCGCAGTTCGTCGGGTCCACCAAATTTTGAACACAAATCGCCTTCGTGCGCCGTGTCCCAAGTCTCCACTCGTACGGCTTCACATCAAATTTGGTGAACAGGATTGGAGCAGACATCAGCGCGGTTGCTCAGGGAGGAGCCGTATCAGCTTCCTCATCGTTCGGAGTGCTGGGAAGCTGCCCGGTTAGCCACGTCCTCGCCTCGTCGACCGTGGCGAAGTACCCTACGGCTACCCCCGCCCTTTGCCACGGCTCCCACGTGGTTCTGAGGTTCATCCCAACCAGCCCGCTGTCCGGCCAGACGCATGCGAAACGCTTCAACCCGGCGGCGACCAAGGTCGGAACAAATACCTCATCACCCCAGCTCTGATCGGACGGCTTAAGCACTCTTCGAAGCCGGCAGTCGGCCAACCAGCGCGACCCGCGATGTTCAGTAAGGGCTCGGAGCCCAGCCTTAAGCAGAATCGGGTACTGGGTCGAGTCCGCCCACCCTTCCCATTCGATGTGAACCGCTGCCGCAGCGGGATCCCATCTGACCGACGCCACCCCGGGCATGTGCAAATAAACATCGTCAGCTGGGCGGCCATGACCACCCTCTCCTGCCATCACGTGCGTAGGTCACGCGTGATCAAATCACAAATGCGCGCACGATCGCCTCGAGGCGAATGGGATCCAGAACCCGGACGAGTCCAGGCGCTGTTTCAATGATCCCTACAGCGCGAAGACCTTTCAGGGTTCGGCTCACCACCTCGCGCGAGGAGCCAATGGAGTCGGCAAGTTCGGTATGCGTCGCCCGGGCCTCGAATCGTCCGTGAGCAAACTGAGATTGAATAGCGCGCTCGAGTAGGTCAAAAGCGACGCGCTCCCTGATGTTGCCCAGCGAGCGGACCGCGATCACCCCAAACGCGTCGCGGAGTCGCGCTGTTAGATGCGTTGCAATCGCGGCTAATACCTCCATCTCTGTCTTTGCCAGGTTGCGAACAATTTCCCCATCGAGCATTGTCAGGGTCGACTCGACCACGACCTGGACGAATACCGGGGCTGCTTGGCCCACGATATTCGTTGCGCCCACCAGTTCGCGTGCGTGGCCGAATGCAAGCGCCGCCTTTCTTCCATCCGGAACGATCCAATAAGCGACCACCAACCCGCGGTCGCACATAAAGGCAACGGGCGGGCCCTTCTGGTGGTAGACGATCGCGCCTGCGGGATACACGGCTCGAGTTGAGTTCTGGAGAAAGCGGCGTCGGTTGACGTCGCTCAAGAGCGACAGGAAGTCAACGTCGATCCCACCCGGGCCTGGGGCCCGCACGGCGCGATTATGCTCGCCCTCGCCTGATTGAGGAGAGGCGCCCTTTTTTGGGGCGCCTCTCAAAAGTGTCGGCAGTTGGTTGCGGGCCTAGTCGTTGCCTCCAGGCAGCGGAACCGCGTCGGTGAAGATGTCCTCATCATGCGCGACGCCTTGGTCCGCCGGAGCGCTGTTCCTTGTATCTGACCACACGGGGTGCGCCGTCCTCCCTACCAGGACCAGGCCGCTGTAGTCACCGTTGAAGCCCGCCTGGCCGCCATCCGGTGGCGCGAACGTTGGCGAGATCCGCTTGGCGGCGTATGGGGTGTCGAGGCCGCTGCCACCCGCAAGTGAGTAGTCCGAGGGCTCTGCCTGCACTCCAGGCTGCACTCCCGGAGCGAAAACGGTGTTCGGCGTGTTTTCTCCAGGAACGCGTTCAGACCTGAAGTAGCTGTCGCCTACCCGGTCGGTTTCGCCGTTCGCGACCACGTCGGCCGCGGCGAAGTAGTGGTCCTTGCCAGTGTCTGGGTTGATGGGAGCCGATGCCTCCTCCCAGGTCTTACCGCCGTCGGTGGACCTGGAGAGATGAATGTCGTACTCGCCGGTCCGGTAGTCCTGCCACGTTGCGAAAACATCGCCGTTCGCACGATTTACCGCGATCCGCGGAAAGTCGTTGGTCCGGATGAAAGGACCCGGGACGCATTCCTCTGGGCCGCGGCCGAAATCGCATTGCGGTTCGCCGGTGACCACATCGTTGCCGACCTTCACCGGAGTCGACCAGGTCAAACCGCCGTCCTTGGAGGTCACGGCGAGCTGCTGCGCGTTGGGGTTATTGGCGGCGGTGTTGGTGTTGTTGAACACCACCACGATGTCTCCGTTGGGTAGAACGGTAGGGTCGGAGCCTTGGTCCAGGTTGCAGGCGCTGAACGGCTGAGTCGGGTCGAAGACGTTGCCCTGGAAACAGAGACCGGGAGCGATGCCGCTGATGGCCATCGGTGTGGACCAGGTCGCGGCGTGGTCCGTCGAACGCGAAAAGTAGATGGGGTTGTCACAAAACTGGTCGCCATTCACACCGCAGCTGACGTTGAAGTTGGTCCACGTGACGTAGACGTTGTCGCGGAACGGGCTCGTGGAGTAGCTGTCGGCGACGATGAACTCCTTGTCGGCCTGCGCGGCGACGCTGTTGTCTTCGGTAGCGATGTATTTGTTGCCGAATTCCGGAACGTTGTTATAGAACGAGCCACCGGCGCCCGCGGGTGACGCCGTGACCGGGACGGCACTGGCAAAGTCGGCGACATCGAAGAGGATGCAGCTGTAGAAGGCTCGTCCCGAAGAATCGAACGCTAGTGCCGGGTCGCTGGCCGCATCGTAGGTGTGGAACGTGCCGGCACCCCCGGCTATTGTGTTGGGCGGCGTCGGGTTGTTCAGGTGCTGGAAGAACGGAGGTTGCCCGTCGCCCCAAGTCTTGCCGCCGTTGAACGTGTAGTCGAATCCACAGCGGTTGAAACCAACTCTGCTGTCGTTCTGGCCGGCGATCAGGTTGTCTGGGCTGATCGGATTGGCCCTGATCATTTCCTCCGCCTGGCGGCGGAAGGTGCAGTCCTGGTTGACGCGAACGTTGTCCGCCGTGTTGCGATTGCCGCAGCCAAGAGACGTGATCCGGATGCTGCTGTTGTTCGAGGCGCTGGAGACGAGCGGCGCGGCTTGCCGCGGCTGAAGACCGAGCGCCTGTGCAGCGGCTTCGACCAGGCCCGCTGAGAAGAAAGGATCCTTCTTGGCGTTCGCGCCCGAGCCGATGGTGGGCGCTCTCAGCTCACCCTTGGCGGCTCGCTGGAGAGGAGTTTCTTTAGCAGACGCCGTCATCGGGACACTGATGAGAAGCGCAGCCAGAAGTACCGTTGTCGTCAGACCCGACAGGATGCGTTTAGCCACCTACACCCCTCCCCGAAATGAACGTGGAATGCAGCGTCTCAATCTTCTTGATTCCCGTGGTTCGCGTCAACAATTGAATCGGCCGAGGGGTATCCTGCCAAGGTGATGGACGTCAGCACGATCGAAAGATCGCGGGTCCGGCTACTCGTCTTGGCGGTCTGCCTTGCGGTGCTGTCGGCTCTGGTGGTGGGCGCTAGCGAGAGCGCGTTGAACGGCAAGGTTTTACAAATTGGCCGGCTCGTAACGGTCACGCAAACA
>DASVEP010000159.1:0-60683 GCA_036380475.1 Candidatus Dormiibacterota bacterium | reverse complement strand
GCGATGCAGGGTGCGTTTGCGGAACACATCCGTGCGCTCGAGGCAAGCGGTGCGAGGACGCGGCTCGTGAAGACAAGCGAGGATCTCAAGGGCCTCGATGGCATCGTCCTTCCCGGCGGCGAGAGCACGACCATGACGATGCTGATGGAGCGCGTCGGGCTTCTCGAGCCCCTTCGCAGCGCGATCGCAAACGGGCTGGCCACGCTCGCCACCTGCGCTGGGATGATCGTCCTCGCGCGCGAAGTCACCGATGGCATGAAAGGCCAGCAGGGTTTGGGGCTGCTCGACGTTTCCGTGAAGCGCAACGGCTACGGGCGTCAGGTCGACAGCTTCGAAGCAGACCTCGACATCGTCGGTTTCAACGGCAAGAAGTTCCCGGGAGTGTTCATCCGCTCCCCGCTGGTGGAGTCGACCGGCACGGCCGAGGTGGTGGCGACGTACGACGGCCACGCAGTGGCAGTACGCCAGGGAAAAATCCTCGCGCTGTGCTTTCACCCGGAGCTGACGAACGACAAACGGCTGCACCAGGAATTCGTCCGCATGGCAAGGCGCTCGTGAAACTGCGAGCCGCGAGCCTGCTCGACCTATCCAGGATCGAGGAGATGCATCGCTCGGCGGACACGACGCTGAACGAAACCGATCCGCCGGCGGCCCGGCTGTGGTCTCTTCTCAGCTCGACGCTGTCGGCGATCCTGCCCCTGTCGCAGGAGACGCTCATCTATGTCGCCGAAGAGGGCGGCAAGGTGGTCGGCTACGTGCAGGCCTCCGGGCAGCAGCGCGGGCTCGAGCTTTCGGGCGCGAAGGTGCTGCAGGTGCTCAACCTGCAGGTCGCGGAGGACTCCGATACAGAAGACGTTGCGCAGGCGCTGGTCGAGCATCTGTGCAACCAGGCGCTTGAACGTGGTGCGCAGAGGCTTTTCGTCCGCCTGCCGGACCGCCACCCTCTGCTGCCCGTGTTCAGGCTTCGCGGCTTTCGCCAGTACGCGACCGAGGTCGTGGTGTATGCGGACAAGGTGAGCAAGCGGCCGGCCCAAACGCTCGACGGTGCACGCCAGGTGCGGCGAGGCGATGGGCGTCGCCTCTATCAGCTCTACCGAAAGGTCACACCGCAGGGCGTGTCGCAGCTCGAGGCGCCGACCTACAGCGACTGGCGCGCGCTGCATGGCGAGTGGACCGGGCGCCTGGCGCCGCGGGGCTCCAACAAGGAGGAGGTAGTCATCGATCGCGTGGAGCTCGTCGGGTGGGTGAAGGTCGAGCGATCATCCGGCGCCCGCCCCAACACGTTGAGCTTCATAGCGCTCCCCGAGAGGCCCCTTCCGGACGACCTGGCCGATCTCGGCCTGTCGCTGCTGGGCGACACCGATGCGCCCGCCTGGTCGAGCCTGCGCCACTATGATTCGCACATGATCGACGCCCTGCGAGGGCGTGGGTTCAGCGTGCTTTTGACGCAACTGCTCCTGGTCAAAGAACTGGCGGTTCGGGTGCCGGTGCGGGAAAAAGGACTGGTGCCCTCGCTCGCATGAGCAGGCCCGAGCTCTCAACCCGCGCTTCCAACTGGGACGAGGAGATCGAGCTTCTCGCCCGCGCGCTGCCCACCGACCTGGCGCGCGCGCTGCACGAGCGCACCGATCCTTCTGAGCTCCTCGAGATCGTCCTCGATCTCGGCCGCGAGCCGGAAGCACGCGTGCCCGGTCGCGAGGTGCTGCTGGCCGATCGCACCGTGTCCGGGTCGGATCTCGATCACGTCGCGAACAACGTTGGACAGTTCGGCGACGACAACCGGGCCGGCATCGAGCGCACGCTTCATCGCGTTTCCGCGATCCGCAACCGGTCCGGGCGAATAACCGGCCTCACCATGCGCGTCGGCCGCGCGGTCACCGGCACGGGCGAGATCATCCGCGACATCGTCATCAGCGGCCAGAGCATCCTGTTGCTTGGCAAGCCGGGCATCGGCAAGACGACCATGCTGCGCGAGTGCGCGCGGCTCCTCGCCGATGAGCTGCGCAAGCGCGTCGTCATCGTCGATACCTCAAACGAAATTGGTGGCGATGGTGACATTCCACATCCGGGGATTGGGCGCGCACGGCGGATGCAGGTGCGGACGCCGATGCTTCAGCACGCCGTGATGATCGAAGCGGTCGAGAACCACATGCCTGAGGTCATCGTGATCGACGAGATCGGCACCGAGCTCGAGGCCAGCGCCGCGCGCACCATCGCGGAGCGCGGTGTGCAGCTCATCGCGACGGCACACGGACAGACGCTCGAGAACCTACTCGTCAACCCGACGCTGAACGACCTCCTCGGCGGCATCCAGAGCGTCACGCTTTCCGATGAAGAGGCGCGCCGTCGCGGCACGCAGAAATCGGTGCTGGAGCGCAAGGCGCCGCCGACATTCGACGTGCTCGTCGAGATCCAGGACCGCGATCGCGTCGCCATCCACATGCCGCTCGCGGACGTCGTCGACACCGCGCTGCGCGGGCCGCTGCTGACACCGAAGATCCGCCTGCGCACCCGCGAGGGCCGCGTCATCTCCAACGTCGACGCGCCTGCGGTGGTGGCGCCAGAGATCCCGGCAAGCTCATCGAGCAGCAAGCCGCTCGGCATCTTTCCATATGGCGTGAGCCGCCACCACGTAGAGCAGTCCATTCGCGACCTCGAGCTGCCGGTGCGTGTGCTCGGCAACCTCGACGGTGCGGGCGCGGTGCTCACGCTCAAGAATCACTACCGGCGCCGGCCCGACAGCCTGCGGCAGGCGGAGAGCCGCGGCCTGCCTATTCACATACTCAAGAGCAACTCGGTGACCCAGGTCCGGGATGCGTTGTCTCGGATCTACGGCGTCGACAAGCACGACGAGGCGACGACTCGCGCGCTGGCCGAGGCGGCTGCCGCGATCAAGACTGTGAAAACAACTTTGCGACCGGTCGAGATCTCGCCCCAGAACGCCTACCTGCGCCGGCTGCAGCACCAGATGGTCGCGGAAAACGAGCTGTCCGCCCGGAGCACCGGCAAGGAGCCGCAGCGCCGGCTGCGCATCACGCTTTCTCCCGAAGAGCCGACGGCTTAGGTGCCTGGACTTTTCATCAGCTTCGAGGGGCCCGAAGGGTCAGGGAAGACGACGCAGGTCGAGCTGCTCGGCGAGGCGCTCGCAAGTCGCGAGCCCGTGATGGTCCGAGAGCCTGGCGGCAACGAGCTCGGCGAACGCATCCGCGAGATCGTCCTTTACAGCTCGCTCGAGCTCGACGGCGAGGCCGAGATGTATCTCTTCATGGCCGCGCGTCGCCAGCTCATCGCCGAAGTCATTTCGCCCGCGCTCGCGGCCGGCCAGATCGTCGTCGCCGACCGCTATCACGACTCGACGCTCGCGTACCAGGGCGGCGGTCGGGGCGTGCCGACGACGTGGCCGTCCACATTTCCGCGCCCTGATGTGACGTTTCTTCTGTCTGTGCCGGTCGAGAGCGGGCTCGAGCGTCTGGCGCTCGCCGGGAAGCGGCCCGATCGCGTCGAGAACGAGTCGGTCGAGTTCCACAAGCGTGTCTCCGCCGCCTATGACCGCCTCGCCGCCGCTGAGCCGGAGCGGTTCGAACGATTGGACGCAACCGGCTCGAAGGACCACGTGCATATCGCCGTGATGAAGCGGCTGCAGCCGCTGCTGGACCGTCTCACGTAAGGCGGACTCACCCGGATAAACGAGTCCTAGACTCAACAGCCCGATGATCAGGGTCGAGGGCCTCCGCAAGAGCTTTGGCGACGTTCGCGCCGTCGACGGAGTGGACCTCCGCGTCGAGCGAGGGCAGATCCTCGTCCTGCTCGGACAGAACGGCGCCGGCAAGTCGACAACCCTCCGCTGCCTCGGCGGCATCCTCCGGCCGGACGCCGGTCTTATCGAGCTGGACGGCCTGGCGCTGCCGGAAAAGCTGGACGAGGTTCGAGCCCGACTCGGCGTCGTTCCCGACCAGGCCCGGCTGTACGGGCGCAACACCGCGGTCGAGTACCTCGATAGATTCGGCTACCTGTACGGCGTTCCCGCGGATGTCCGCGGTCGGCGCATCGCCGAGCTGCTGGAACGATTCGAGCTGGCCGACCGCACCGACGCCATCCTCGCCACGTACTCGCGCGGCATGGCGCAGAAGGTGGCCTTGATCCGCGCCACGCTGCACGATCCCGACTGGATCTTCTGCGACGAGCCCACTGCCGGCCTCGACCCGGTTGCCGCCGCGGACATGCGCCGCTACCTCGGCGAGCAGCGGGCTCGTGGCGCCGCGTTGATCGTCACGACCCATGTGCTGAGCGAGGCGGAGCTGATGGCGGATCGGATCGCGATCATGCGTCATGGAGTCGTCGTGGTCGAGGGCACACTCGACGAACTGCGGCGCGAGGCCGAGGTCGGCAGGCGCTTCTCCGCCCACCTCAGCCATGAGCCCGCGAACTCTGAATCTCTGAGCACCTGGCTGCGTGAGCAAACGGTGGCGTTCGATGTCGCGGGCGACCGAATCAACTACAGCCTTGACTGGCAGACCTCGATCGCAGACCGCGCAGATTTCGCCGCCGAGCTTCAGAAGAGGCTCGCGGACGTGGGGGCGCCCTACTACGAGCTCGAGGAGCAGCAGGTGAGCCTCGAGTCCGTCTACCTGAAAGCGATGGAGCAGTCGCTGCCGCCCAGTACCGCGCCGGCTCCGACACCGGCTCCGGCGCATGTCGCGTCAGGGATCGGCGCAGTGCGGATGTTCGGCTCGCTGCGCTCGCAGGGACCCCTGCTGTGGCACTCGCTTCCGTTCTATGTCAGCTCCTGGTGGCGCCGTGGCGATCTCAGCTGGGTCCTGTACCTCAACGCATTCGTTCTGCTTCTCGTCGCGGGGACCTCGCTGTTCGGTCAGCTGCCGGGGGTCGCCGGGCAGGTCGCGCAGCGATTCGCAGCAGGCACCGCCCTGCAGGCCGGCCTGCTGCTGCCGCTGTTCTTCATGTCGTTCGCACTGCTGGAATCGATCAAGAGCTCGATCGGCATCTGGTGGGAGAAAGCGCAGCAATCGTTGGAGGTCCTCCTCTACACACCGATCGACGACCCGTCGCTTGTCTGGCTGGAGGTTCTGCCGGGAGCGGTCGTCAGCACGGTCTGGGTCACGCTCTGGATGGCGGCGGGAATGGCGCTCCTTTCGCTGTTCGGCCAGAACGCACCGTGGGACCTGCTGCCTGTTTTCGCATTCGTCGCCGCTGTCACGTCCTACTGGGCCGCGATGGGTCGAATGCTCGGGTTCATGCTCTTCCCACGCGAAGGCGCCGCCGGTGGTGCATGGTCGTTTCTTCTGTCTCCGGTTTCTGCGGCCGTCGCAGATCTGCCGCTGGCGCTGTTCGTATTCCGCTCCCCACTGGCGATCGGCTCGCTGCTGCTGCCCATCACCGCCTGCTTCGCGCTCACCGTCCTTTGCGGAACCACATTCGACCGCGAGCGCTTGATGGAAACAGGCATCGGCCGGGCCAAGCGCAGGCGGGCGTGGATACCGATGGCCGTTCTGCGCCGCAACGCCGCCGCAATCGCAGTGGGCTTGCTGCTGGCCGCCGCGCCAGCCGCCGTCGCAGCAGGCGTCACGGCCAATGCCGGCTGGCACTCATGGTCGGAGGTCGTTTCCGCAACGGGCGGCCAGGCGCAGGCCGACCCGGTGACGCGCAGTTACACAACCGTCGCGAACAAGACCACGACTACCAGCGGCGTGACGATCGCGGCGGCGGGGCTGGCCGGAATCGTGGCGACGCTCGCATTGATGCTCGCCCTGATGATCGTCAGCTTCGCGGCCTTCTTCCTTCTTGGGGCACCCGCCTTGATCGGCCTCGTCGCGGCCGGGGTGGTGTGGGGGACGCAGTTGGGCTTTGGAGATTCCGGCCCGATTCAGGCCTGGCTGGCGGGAGCCGGCGGGTTCGCGCTGCTCGCGCTCGCCCTCAACACCGGGGCGGCGCTGCCCATCTACTGGTCGCTCGTATTCGGTTCGGGCCGCCGCCTCGACCGCCTTCGCGACGCCTGGGCAGGCTACTGGACGCTGTTCCGGGGCATCGTCATCCCCGCATGCGTGCTGTTTGGCCTTGTGGTTTTCCGGCTCCTCGCCGGAGGCTAGGTTCGAGGCGCTTGGCCTCAAGATTGCAGGCGACATGAAGCGGCTGCTCTGCGTGTTGGTCCTGCTCACAGTTGCCTGCGGCAACGGTCCTACAGTGGCCAAGTCGTCACCGACGGCGAAAGCGAGCGCGCCGGCACCAAGCCCGTCCGGCCCCGCATTCCCGAGTCCCACTCCGGGCGGTCCTACGGGCCCGCCGCCGGTGGCCGTCGTCTGCACCTCGCAGATTCCACCGGGTCACCAGCTCGCGCTCGTAACGCTTCGCGGCGTCCAGGGGATAGTCGTCCGCGATGTCACCGACCTCACGCATCCGGTCACCCGGTGTGGCCTCAACGGAGGCGCCTACCTCCGCTTCGTGAGCGAGACAAAAATTTCGTACATCGTCATGTCGAGCAGCGACCTCGGCGCCTCCGGCGCCCTCTACCTCGTCGACCTGAACACAGGCACCACTTCGTTGGTGCGGGCGTGGTCGTCCGGCGGCTATGCGAGCTGGGTCTACGCATGGAGTCCCGACGGGCAGAAGCTCAGTTACCTCAGCTCTGACGCCACCGGCGTGAAATGGCATCTCCTGTCGGCCGCGGGCGACAAGGTCCTCGCGAGCCTCGGGACCGTTCCAGGACGGGGCGTGAACCTGGACAACGACGACGCGATGGTCGGTTTCTCATCCGACGAGCAGTACGTTGCGGTCGAAGAGACCTTTACAACCCAGCAGACGCCGCCAATCCAGATCGTTCGGTTATCAGATGGAAAGACCATCTACACGAGGGCGGATGGCACGATGGCCACGTGGGGCGTCACCACACCACGCTTCTACTTCAGGACCACGGCCGGCGTCCTCGTGTGGGATCCGACCGGCAAGGTCCAGCCCGTGAACCCAGGCCTCCAGTGGATCCGCCCGTGGCCAAGCGTCGATGGCATCCACATCACGTTCTCGACGCTGAATCCGCAGGGCAACCACGTGGTCGGCGTGATCGACGCCAATGGCGGCCCAGTCGCCCTTGCTTCGAGCGAGCCCCGCGCGAATCCAGGCTTCCTTACCTCGAGCCTCGTCTGGTATGCGGGCGAGGTGCTGTGCACCACGACCACGCCCTGTGGTTTGGGCGGGCCCGGCCTCACAGGCAAGACCTACCTGTACGACATCGCCGGCGTGGAGAGCGGGTCGGTCGACAGCGGCTTCTACGATTCGTGGCCGCATGTGGCCGGCCAGGCGTAGCGGAACTTAGCGTCCTATAGGTCGAGGGACTGGGCCACCAGCTCGCGGTGGTAGGTGGCGTCGCCGAGCGTCACCTCTGAGGCCTTCGCGCGCTTGAAGTAGAGGTGCATGTCGTGCTCCCAGGTGAACCCGATGCCGCCATGCACCTGAATGCCGTCGCCGGCAACCTTTCGATAAGCGTCTGAGACGTACGCCTTCGCCATCGAGGACGCGAGCGAGCGATCCGGCGCGTCGGCGTCAACGGTCCAGGCCGCGTAGTAAGTCGCGGAACGGCCGCTTTCCGAGAGGACGAGCATGTCGGCGATCTTGTGCGACACGGCTTGATAGATGCCGATCGGCTTGCCGAACTGGTGCCGCGTTTTCGCGTACTCCGTCGACGACTCGAGCACCTTCTGCGCGCCCCCGATCATCTCCGCGCACAGCGCTGCGGTGGCCCAATCGAGCGCGCGCTTCAACGCCGGCCACGCTTTGTGCGGTGCGCCCATCAATGAATCAGCCGGGAGCTCGACCCCTTCGAAGCGGACCTCGCTCCACCGCCTGGTCGTGTCCAGCGTCTGTAGCTGGTGCACGGACATGCCCTTCGGCTTGCCTTCGACCAGGAACAGGGAGATACCGTCTTCGCCTTCCCCGCGGGTGCGAGCGGCGACCACCATGTAGTCGGCGTTTTCCGCATCGGGCACGAAGAGCTTGACTCCCTCAAGCAGCCATCCGCCGCTACTGGGTCTCGCGGTGATGGAGATCCCGCCGGCATCCCACCGACCGGAAGGCTCGGTGAACGCCAACGACGCGCGGGCATCACCCGACGCGATGGCGCCCAGCGCTGCTTTCTTCTGCGCTTCCGTGCCCGCCTCGATCAGTGCCGGAACCGCAAGGCCCATCGTCGCGAAGAACGGACCCGGCATGAGCACGCGCCCGGCTTCCTCCATCACGACGATCAAGTCCAGGAAGCCGCCGACGCCGCCATATTCCTCGGGGATGCCGAGAGCGGTCCAACCCAGCGCCGCGATCTTCGCCCACAGTGCCGGGTCGTAGGCGTCGGGCGCTTCCATGAGCCTGCGCACAACTTTCGGCGGGCACTCCTTGGCGAGGAAGTCACGCGCGGAGCGCCGGAGCATCTCTTGCTCTTCGGAGAATGCGAAATCCATTGTTGGAAATCAGAGTGTAAGACCGGCCGTCAGGCGGGAGGTGGCAGCTCCTTGGGCTCGACCGGCGCCGGCAGCTCTTTCAGCTCTTCAACCTTCTGCACTGTCTCTGCTTGCACCGCCTCTGCTGCGGGAGGCGCCGCGGTCACCGCGGGCGGAGGCTGCGCCGGCCAGGCGGCCGGCTGTGAGCGAGCAGCGGTTCGGTGCTTGCGGTAGAGGAGCAGAAGGCCGACAAAGCCGACCAGTATCGCCAGCGCCCCACAAAAGGCCGCGACCCCAAGGCCGGTGTCCTCGCCGCTGGTCATGGGCTGCTCGTAGCCGGCCGGGCAGGCATCAGGAGCAGGCGGGCATGTGCCGACGACGGCTAGTCGAAGCGGAAGCGAGACCATCTCCAGAACGCCGTAGACGATCGCGATGCCGGCGACGAAGTAAATGACGACGGCCAGGGACCGGCCGCGGGCGTGAAGCGAGCCGTTGAGGGCGAGCGCCAGGGCGGCGATGCCAAACGGGATGATGGCGCCGGCGAGGCGGGTGTGGAAGCCGACGCTGAACAGGATTGGGGCGACTGCAGCGATCGCCGCGAGTGCCGCGGCGATCCAGAACGCCCACATGACGCGCTGGTCTCGGCCGATGCTGCTTTCCACGATGCGGAATCTAGCCTTTGCCGCCCCCGCGACGCTCGTCTTTAAGAATTTCGGCAGCGTCCGTCGTCCCGCCCAGCAGCGACGCGGAGAGCTGGTTGATGCGTTCGGCGTGGTACGGGTCTGGTTGGCCGAACAGGCTCCTGTCGCTCGAGAGACGGATGCGCACCAGCACGAACATGGCCATCACCCCGTCGCGCCAGGTGAGCTTCTTTCCCTGCGCGCGCGTGCGAGCGACGTACTCGATGGGGATCTCGTAGATCCTGTAACCGAGGCGCAGCACGCGCCCGGTGATCTCGGGCTCGACGTCGAAACGGTTCCCGCGCAGGCCGAGCCGGCGCATGAGCGAGGTCCGCATGACCTTGAACCCCGTCTCCATGTCCTGGATGTAGCAGTTGAAGAGGATGTTGGTGGCCGTGGTGACCAGGCGGTTGCCGACCACAAACCAATAGGAGTACGCGCTGTGACCGGCGAAGCCTCGGATGCCGTAGACGACGTCGGCGCGCCCGCGCAGGATAGGCGAGATCAATTTGCCGTAGTCGGCTGGATCGTACTCGAGGTCTGCGTCCTGGATGATCACGAGCGGCGCCGTGACCGCGTCGAGCCCGGTTCGGATGGCCGCTCCCTTGCCCTGATTGGCCGGGTGGTTCTTGACGATGACGCGGGGGTCGCTCGCACAGCGTCGCGCGGCGGCGAGGGTTCCATCAGTCGAGCAGTCGTCGACGATCACAACCTGCTGGACGGTCGGTTCCTGCAGAACCCGCTGCACGACGAGCTCGAGCGATCGCTCTTCGTTGTAGGCGGGGATGATGACGCCGAGAACTGGGTCCGGGCCGGCCACGGTCGGTCAGTTTAGACGGGCGCCTCTAAACCCCAGCTTCCTTGCTCACTTCGGTCCGGGATCGTCCCGCGGCCACGTGCGCCGTCTGCCGCAGTGGAACCTCAGGGATCAAGAGTGTGGCGATGAACGCGATGACGATCATCACCAGACCGGCAACAAATACCGGATGGAGCGCATCTGACAAACCGTGCCGGATTCCGGCGGCGATCGCAGGCGGCAGGTGCGTCAGCTGGGTCGGATCGAAAACCGAGCCGGCGCTGGCCACATTGCCGGAAGCCTGGAACTTCTGGAGCACGCTCGCCGGGATGTATTTGGCCATCGACGATGCCAGTCCTTGCGTGAGGACCGTGCCCATGACCGCCAGCCCAAGCGCCGAACCCATCGAGCGCGAGAGCTGCGTTGCGGAAGTGGCCACCGCCATGTCGGCGCGGCTGACCGAGTTCTGAACCACCAGGGTGTATGTCTGCATCGTCACGCCAAGGCCGAGTCCGATCAGGACCATCGCTTCCACGAGCGTCTGGTTGGTCGTGTTGATGTCGAAGGTCGTGATCATGTAGTAGCCGGCGCCCATCACGGCCAGGCCGGCGAGCAAGGGCAGCTTGTAGCGGCCCGTGCGCGATATGAGCTGGCCGCTGCCGATGCTGCTCGCAACCATCGACAGGAGCATCGGCACGAGGATCTCGCCGGAGTTGGTGGCCGTGTTGCCAACCACGCCCTGCACGAAGACGGGCAAGAAGAAGATGGCGCCGAACATCGTCATCGCGACGCCGATGCCGGCGACGTTCGAGAAGGTGAAGATCCTGCTCTTGAAGAGATGGAGGGGAAGCACCGGCTCGGGCGCGCGCCGTTCGAACCACACGAACGCCGCCAGCAGCACGGCTGCCGCCGAGTAGAGGCTGATGATCTGCCATGAGCTCCATGCGTACTGGGTGCCTCCCCAGACGGTCGCGAGCAGCGCGCTCGTGATGCCCAACGAAAGCGTCACGCTGCCGCCGATGTCGATCGAGTGCTTGCGCCGCTCGTTGGGAACGTGCATGTAGAGCGCGACCACGATGAGGGTCAGGACCGCGAACGGCAGGTTGACGAAGAAAAGCCAACGCCACGAGTAGTGATCGGTGATGAACCCGCCCGCGGCTGGTCCGACGATCGACGCCACGCCGAACGACGCGCCCAGGATTCCCTGGTACTTGCCCCGCTCGCGCGGCGAGATGATGTCGCCGATGATCGCCTGCGAGAGCGGCATGATGAAACCCATGCCGGCGCCCTGGATGAAGCGCGCGAACACCAGGAACCAGAAGTTCGGTGCGAGCCCGGAGAGCGCCGAGCCCACCGCGAAGACGACGATCCCGGTCATGTAGAGCGGTTTGCGGCCGTAGATGTCGGAGAGCTTGCCCGCGATCGGCACGACGATCGTCGAGGCGAGCATCGCGGAGATTGGGATCCAGCTGTAATCGGCGATGCCTCCGAGCTCGGCCACGATGGTCGGCAGGGCGGGCGCGACCAGGGTGAGGTTCAGTGACGCAATGAGTGAGCCGAGCATGAGGCCCGCGAAAACGGCGAGGACGGCGCGATCGACTCCTTTCTTCTCAGCCGGCGCCGATGCCTGCTCGTGGGTGGCGACGGCGGTCATACCGTGCTGGTCTCAAGGGGCCGGCCCTGACGCGAGGCGACCTCGGCGAGGGCCTGCCAGCCTCGTGTCAAAGCAGCGAGGTCTTCGGGGGACAGCCTCGCCATCCATCGCCGGAGATGCAGGTGGCTGCCCAGCTGGAGGTCGTTGATGAGCTGGACGCCGTTGCGCGTGAGAGAGAGGAGGACGCGGCGCCGGTCGGAGGTGTCCTCGTTCCGTTCCACGTAACCAGCGCGGACGAGGCGATCCGCGAGGACGCTCGCCGCGGGCAGTCCTATGCTGAACAGCTCCGCGAGGCGTCCGACGGTGGCGACTTCCTCATCGCGAAGCATGTACATCGCCCGAAGCTGCTGCATGGGGATGTCGAGGTCGCGCCAGCGGCTCGCTGTAGAGGTCAGCAGTGCGCGGTGGACCTTCCTGTAGGCGACTAGTGCTTCATCGACTGAGCCCCGCGTCATAGTTGCACTTTAACAAACTATTCGACAAGGCGAAACATTTCGCCGCTGGAGGTTAAGCTCCTACCGGCTTCGGGGTAGGCCCAGCACCCGCTCGGCGAGGATGTTGCGCAGGACCTCGGACGTGCCGGCTTCTATGGTGTTGGCGCGAGAGCGCAGGAACTGGTACGTCCACCCGCCGCCATTGCCGACCTGCCCTCCCATGCCGGCGACATCGACCGCCGTCTCCGCCATCTGCTGGTTGAGCTCCGACCACATCAGCTTGAGGATGGATCCCTCGGGACCGGGGATCCCATTTCTTTTCATCGCCGTCACCGCCCGGTAGCCGTTGAGCTGCAGCGCTCGCGCCTCAATCGTGTACTTGGCGATCTTCTGGCGCACCAGGGGGTCGGAACCGCGGCCCAGCTTGCGGGCGTGATCAGCCAGCTCGGCCGCGGTGATCTGGGCCCGGGTCGCAAGCGCCATGCCGAGCGTCCCGCGCTCGTGAAGGAGGGTCGTCATCGCGACCGCCCACCCCTTGCCGGCCTCGCCGAGGATCTGCGATTTCGGGACCTTCACGTCCTTGAAGAAGATCTCGTTGAACTCCGCATCCCCGGTGATCTGGACGAGCGGACGCACCTCGACACCCGGACTCTCCATGTCGACCAGGAGATAGGTGAGGCCGTCGCGCGGGTTGGGTTCCTTGCGCTCGCGCGCGACCAACATGCACCACTTGGCGACATGGGCAAGGGTGGTCCACACCTTCTGCCCATTGACTATGTAGTGGTCGCCCTTGTCCTCGGCGCGCGTCTGCAATCCCGACAGATCGCTGCCGGCGTTTGGCTCGCTGAAGCCCTGGCACCAGATCTCTTCCGCCGAGAGAAGTGGAGAGAGATATCGCTTCTTCTGTTCGTCGGTCCCGTGCGTGATGATCACCGGTCCGCCCATTCCTAGACCGATCACGTTGATCGGCTCGGGCGCCTGGGCCACGATCATCTCGTCGTTGAAGATGAGCTGCTCCATGAAGCCAGCGCCGCGACCGCCGTACTCCTTGGGCCACGTGATGCCGACATAGCCCGCTTCATAAAGCTTCTTCTGCCATGCGCGGCGGCTCTCGATGAAACCTTTCTGACCCTCATCGACGGAGACGCCGTCACGCGGCTTGTTGGCCTTGAGCCAGGCCCGAACCTCGTCGCGGAATTTCCTCTCGTCCTCGCTCAGCTCGAAGTCCACTTGCCTACCTTAAGCCACCGCCGGCAGGACGGCCGACGCTAAGAGCTCGAGGGCGTCGCGATCGTCGAGCAGGAAGTGCTGCAGCATGAAAAGGTCGACGCCAAGAGCCGCATACGAGCGAATCTGCTCGACGATCTCCTCGGCTGTACCGACGAGCCCGCGCTTGCGGATGGCGTTCATCGCGCCATCGGCGTCGAGCCCGTGCAGGCTGGGAAGGAAATCGCGCAGCCTGGTTGCCCGTTCGCGGAGGTCGTCACGGTCGCGCCCGATGATGTATGTGGCCATCACCGAATGCCGGATGGTCGATGGGTCGCGCCCGATGGCGCGACATGAGTCCTCGAGCACCTTGCGCTTCAACCGATATTCATCAGCGTCCATGTGCGAGAGGTTCCACTCCGCCGCCTCTCGCGCGATCATCGGCAGCGCCCTCTTCTCCCCGCGCCCGCCCATCAGCAATGGGAGCGGGGTCTGAGCCGGCTTTGGATTCGAGATCTTCCACGTCTCCCGCATGCGCGCGATCCCTTGCTCCAGGAGGTCCATGCGCTCTTTCACCGTGTAGAAGGGAACGCCGAACAGCGCGTGCTCGTGCTCGTTCCAGCCCGCGCCGACGCCGAGAATGAGGCGGCCCCCACTCAACACATCCACGGCGGCCGCCTGGCGCGCCAGGACCGCGGGGTGATGAAACGTCATCGGGCTCACCATCGGCCCGAACTGGATCGACTTCGTCCACTCCGCCGCGAGGGCCAAAGAGGTCCAGCAGTCGATGCAATCGCGCTGGTCGTCTCCCATGAGGCTGATCAGGTGCTCGCTGCGGCGCAGCGATGAGAAGCCGAGCCGCTCCACGTCCTGGCACAGCCGCCGCCATCGATCCCAGTTGAGACCTTCCTGGCCTTCGATCATTATCCCGACTTTCGCCATCAACAGGTGATCGTAAGCTGCGCCCCGATGAAGGCGTTGTGGATCTGTCCAAACTGCGGGCGCGGTTTTGCAAATCGCAACCAGTTCCACTTCTGCAGCAACCGCAGCCTGGATGAGCACTTCGCCGGCAAGGAGCCGCATGTGGTGGATACCTTTCAGCGTTTGCTCGCGGCCGCCGAGAAATCGGGCCCGGTGACGGTAGTGCCCGAGAAGACGCGCATCGCGTTCCAGGTGCGCATGAGCTTTGCCGCCTTCACCCTGCGCCGGCAGTGGGTCGACGGCCACGTCGTGCTCGCACGCCGGCTCGAGAGTCCACGCTTTCGCCGCATCGATGTGATCTCGCCGCACAACCAGGTGCACGTGTTCAGGCTGCACGAGCCATCTGAGATCGACGGAGAGGTGGAGGGCTGGCTCGCCGAGGCCTACTCAGTCGGCGAACAGAAGCACCTGGCGAAGCGGCCTAAGGCCTCCGGTTCGGAAAGTTGAGCCAACCGGATTGGCAGCCATCATCTTGCAATCATCGTCAAGTCCTCGAGGGGCTTGAAGTTCAAGATCCGGTCCATCGGGATGCCCGCCCTCCGGGCCATCCATGCCGCCATCGGTACGTACGCGAACTCCGCCGGCGCGTGGGCGTCCGCATCCATCGAAAAGCTGCACCCACACTCCAGCGCCAGCCGAGCGTGCTCTGGCGAGAGGTCCATCCTCGCCGGATCACAGTCGATCTCCAGCGCCACCCCATGGAGTGCCGCCTCGCTGAACACCAGCTCGAAGTCGTAGCTCGCGCCCTCTCGCGATCCCGGCCGACGGCCGGTCGGATGGCCGATGACATCGACGTTCGGATTGGAGACCGCGCGCAGCATCCGCTCGGTCATCGCTGTCGATTCCTGGCGCAGTTTCACGTGCGGCGAGGCGATCACGATGTCGAGCAGCTCGAGCACCTCGTCGGGGAGGTCGAGAGCGCCGTCCTCGAGGATGTCGACCTCGATTCCCTGCAGAAGGGTCAGTCCCTCGATCTCGTTCTCGACCTGCTCGCGTTCGCGTGATTGCGCCAGCAGTCGCGCAGCGTCAAGGCCGTTGACGACCTTGATTCGAGGCGAATGGTCCGTGATGCCGAGGTACTTGTAGCCAAGCGCCTTGGCGCCGCGAGCCATCTCCAGCATCGTCGCGCGGCCGTCGCTCCAGGTTGTGTGCGAGTGGATGTCGCCCTGGTATGCGGCCAGGTCGATGTTGGATTCGTCGTCTCGCGCCGGCTGGCCCGTTTCGGTTCGCAGCCGCTCGAGGTATGAGCTGCGACCCGTGTCGACAAGCCCCGCAAGGATCTTCGCGATGCCAGGGCCGACGCCTTCGATCGTGGTGAGCTGGTTGGCTTTGTGCAGCGCATCCAGGTCCGGCCGCTCGAGCGCGACGGACCACGCTGCCCTCGCGAACGCTTTCGCCCGAAACGACTCATTGGGGTCCTGCCGCAGGAGATAGCCGATCTCCGACAGGACCTGAGCCGCGGCGACCGCATCCATCAATCAATTGTGTGACCATCTGGTACATGGCCAGGCCGAAGCTCAGCCGCGAGGACCCGATCCCGGAGCTGGTCGAGTCGTTGCTCGCCGAGCTTGGCGAGGATCCAGAGCGCCAGGGTTTGAAAGCAACGCCGGCGCGCGTGTCGCGTGCGCTTCGAGAGCTGACCGACGGGTACGGCGTCGCCGCCGCCGACATCGTCGCAGGCGCCGTGTTCGACCAGGACTACGACGAGATGGTCGTAGTGAAAGACATTCCCTTCTACAGCCTGTGTGAGCACCACATGCTTCCGTTCTTCGGCAGCTGCCACGTCGGCTACCTGCCGAAAGGCAGGGTTGTGGGCCTCAGCAAGATCCCGCGCATCGTCGTCGCCTTCGCTCATCGACTGCAGCTGCAGGAGCGCCTGACGAAGGAGATCGCCGAGGCGCTCAATGAGGCGGTGGCACCCAAAGGGGTTGGGGTTGTCGTCGAGGCGCGCCACCTGTGCATGGAGATGCGCGGCGTCCAGAAGCCAGGCGGCCAGCTGATCACCTCGTGCATGCTCGGCACCTTCCGCAGGGACGCGCGCACGCGTGCGGAGTTCCTGGACCTCGTCCGCCGCCCCTAGACCGGGCAAGTTAATACATAACCGGTCCTTTATGTATTAGAATCCCATAAAGCAAGCTTTATGTTTCTCCAGAACCCGAACCACGAGCTCAGCGACCATTTCCTGGCCTTCGCCAACCCCACTCGCCTACGCATCCTGGAGCGGCTGGGCAAGGTGGGCGAGGAGAGCGTCAACGACCTCGCCGAATTCCTGCGCATGAGCCAGCCGCGCATCTCCTGGCACCTGCGCATGCTGCGGGTCGGCGGGGTAGTCAGGACAAGGCGCGACGGCCGCCAGGTGTATT
The DNA here is from genome assembly GCA_036380475.1 of Candidatus Dormiibacterota bacterium. Classification (GTDB taxonomy): domain Bacteria; phylum Chloroflexota; class Dormibacteria; order Dormibacterales; family Dormibacteraceae; genus UBA10449. The sequence continues at coordinate 44,131 of DASVEP010000159.1, read as the reverse complement.
GCTCCCTGGACGTGGAGAACATTGCGCGCGTTCGTGCGCGCGTGGATCAACTGCTTGGAATCACCGATCGCATGAAAGTTCACGAGGAGGTTGGGGCATGAAGAACGGCCAGAAGAACGGCCACAGGAACGGTCATCACAACGGCAAGGTCCGCGTCGCGATTGTGGGGGTGGGCAACTGCGCCTCATCTCTGGTGCAGGGCGTCCACTACTACCGCGACGCCTCGCCGAAGGATGCGGTTCCTGGCCTGATGCACGTAAACCTTGGCGGCTATCACGTAAGCGACATCGAGTTTGTGGCCGCATTCGACGTCGACAAGAAGAAGGTCGGTCTCGACCTTTCTGAGGCGATCTTCGCCGGTGCCAACAACACCGTTAAGTTCACCGACGTGCCTCGCACCGGCGTCAAGGTGCAGCGCGGCATGACCCATGACGGAATCGGCAAATACCTGTCCGAGATCATCGTCAAGGCCCCAGGCGAGACTTCGGATGTTGTCGGCATCCTCAAGAAGACGAAGGCCGATGTCCTGGTCAGCTATCTCCCGGTCGGCTCAGAAGAGGCGACCAAGTGGTACGTCGAACAGGCGCTGCAGGCAGGTGTGGGCTTCGTCAACTGCATCCCGGTCTTCATCGCACGCGAGCCGTACTGGCAGAAGCGTTTCGAGGAAAAGAACCTGCCCATCATCGGAGATGACATCAAGTCCCAGGTCGGCGCAACGATCATCCACCGCGTGCTCGCCCGCCTGTTCCGCGACCGCGGCGTCAAGCTCGAGCGCACGTACCAGCTCAACTTCGGCGGCAACACCGATTTCCTGAACATGCTCGAGCGCGATCGGCTCATGTCGAAGAAGATCTCCAAGACGCGCTCGGTCACCTCACAGCTCGACTACGACGTAGGTGCGGACAACGTCCACATCGGTCCTTCCGACTACGTGCCCTGGCTCAACGACCGCAAGTGGGCTTACATCCGGCTCGAGGGTCGCACCTTCGGGGACGTGCCTCTGAACGTCGAGCTCAAGCTCGAGGTGCACGATTCGCCCAACTCCGCGGGCATCGTCATCGATGCCGTGCGCTGCATCAAGCTCGCGCTCGACCGCGGCATCGGCGGCGCGCTCGAGGGTCCCAGCTCGTACTTCATGAAGTCGCCACCGGTGCAGTACAGCGACTCCGAGGCGAGGAACCTTGTCGAGGACTTCATCGATGCTGGTAAGGCCAAGGCAGCGCCGAACGGCCGCGCGCCCCGCCGCATCGCGCGAACGAAGCCGGCGACTGCAACTGCTCGCCGCTAGTTATAGAGCGGGGGCGCGGATCCTGCGGATTCTCCCGCCGGGACTTCGCCATGCCGCCGCGTCGCCTGGCGGAACGGCGTGGTACTGGCTCAGCTCTGCCCAGCGCCGCGCCGCATTGGACAACTACGCGGCTGCGCTCGGCCGGGATCGCACGGATCCCGAAGTTGCGCGCGTGGCCAGGCGTGCATTCCAGAACTATGGCCGCATGCTCATGGAGTTCCTGTTGATCGGCAGCCTCTCCCGTGAGGAGCTGATCGCGCGTGTCACGCTCGAGGGGCGCGAGCATCTCGACGCCGCGCTCGCCCGAGGTAGAGGGGCGATCATGGCCGTTCCCCACATGGGGTCCTGGGACATCGCCGGCTCATACGCCGGGGCGATCGGTTACCGGATCTCGGCTGTCGCCGAACGCTTTCCAGGGTCGCTGAACGACGCGGTCGTCCAGACGCGGCAGCGATTTGGTCTGGACGTGATCATGCTCGGCCGCGCCGCGGTCAGGGGGATCACCGATGCCCTGCGGTCAAACCACGTCGTCGCCCTCTTGTGCGACCTGGAGCAAGGCCCGGGCGTCGATGTCCACTTCTTCGGCCGCCGCGCGATCGTGCCCGGAGGCCCGGCCGCGCTCGCGCTCAAAACCGGCGCGGTCCTCATGCCGGCCAACCAGTTCCTGACGTCACCTGGGCGCCACAACATTCACCTTGACCCCCCGCTTTCGATTGGCGAGGGCGACACCAAAGAACGGCTCATGCAGCGGGTGGTCGATCGCTTCGAAGACTTCATTCACGAGCGGCCCGACCAGTGGTACGCCTTCAGGCCTATGTTCAGAGCTGAGGGGTGAGCGAGTGGCGCTGGCGGTTGTTCAAATTGGTCCAGTCGTTAGTGGAGCACTTGCCTCGACGATGGGCTTACGCGCTGGCGGTCGTGGCCTCTCGATTCGCATGGTGGTTCTCGCCTTTGGCGCGACCGCGTCTCGAATACAACCTCAAGGTCGCCTGCCCGGAGGTGACACCGGCCGAGCTGAAGGCGCTCTCCAAGCTCAACTTTCGCAACCACGCGAAGGCGTACGCCGACCTGATGATGCTGCCGCGCATGAACGTGGAGGCGATGGGCAAGCTGCTCAACGTCGAGGGTTGGGATTACCTCGAGCAAGCGCGCGCGATGGGCAAAGGCGTGATGGTCGTGTCGTGCCACATGGGCTCATACGAGGTCGTGTCTGCGATCTGGTCGGCAACGCTGGCGCCGGTCAGCCTGTTCGCAGAGGAGTTGGAGCCTCGGCCCCTCTTCGAGTGGTACCGGGATACGAGGGCGCGCCTCGGCATCAGCGTCTTGCCGGTGCATCTCGGCGGCCTGCGCAAGGTCACGCAGGCGCTGAGGGACCAGGAGATGGTAGTCACCGCGATCGACCGCGACATCACCGGGACCGGTCACGTGATGCCTTTCTTCGGCCGGCCGGCGCCGATCCCACTTGGGCCGGCAGCGATCGCCCTGCGCCTCGGCACCCCGTTGTTCCCGGTGTGCGTCTACCGATTGCCCGACGATACGTATCGGGCCGAGGGCGCGCCGCTGGTGATCGCGACTTCGACAGGCGATGCGAGGGAGGACGAGGTTCGGGTGACCCAGGAGCTGCTGAGGCAAATCGAGGGCTTCATTCGCCGGCACCCGGAGCAGTGGCACGTCCCGCACCGCATCTGGGAAGGATCGCCGTGACGCTTCTGTGCTTAAAGCCCCTCTCCCTAACCCTCCCCCCGGTGGGGGGAGGAGATTCAGCGTGAAGATAGGACTCGTCTCCCCGTACGATTTCGCATCGCCCGGTGGCGTGACGGATCACGTGCGCCACCTCGCGCGGCAGCTGAGGCAGGTGAACCACGAGGTTCGGATCTTCGCGCCTTCCAGCCGCGCAGACATCGATTTCGACACGCCCGAGTTCTACCGGATCGGCAGTCCGATACCGGTTCCGGCCAACGACTCGGTTGCGCGCATCACGCTCAGCTTCCATCTCGCCGATCGCGTCGCGGCGATCATCCAGCGCGAGCGCTTCGATGTTCTCCACTTTCACGAACCGCTGATGCCCGCGCTTCCCATGACGATGCTCCGGATGTCGCCGGCGGCGAATGTTGGCACCTTCCACGCGTTCGCCAAGTCCAACATCGGCTACTACTACGGCCGGCCATTGCTCGAGCCGTACTTGTCGCATCTCCACCGCGGGATTGCCGTTAGCGAGCCCGCGAAGGCGTTCGTGCATCGCTACTTCCCGGATTTTCCTCTGCGGGTGATCCCAAACGGCATCGACGTCAGCGTGTTCCGGCCGGGGCATCCGCCGATCCGCCATCTTCGCGACGACCGGGTCAACATCCTCTTTGTCGGACGGCTGGAAAAGCGAAAGGGCCTCAACTACTTGCTGCGCGCCTACGAGTCGATGAAGTCGCGCGTTCCGAACAGCCGCCTCATCGTGGTGGGCGACGGGCCGCTGCGCGGCGGCGTTGAGAACTACATCTCCAGGCACCGTGTGCCCGATGTCGTCATGGCGGGCTACGTCCCCGACTCGGTACTGCCCCGCTATTACTGCAGCGCGGACATCTTTTGTGCGCCGGCAACGGGCGCCGAGAGCTTCGGCATCGTCCTGCTCGAGGCGATGGCGACCGGGCTGCCGGTGGTCGCCACAGAGATCGACGGTTACATGTCGGTTCTCGAACCGGGTCGCGACAGCCTGACTGTGAAGCCGAAGTCAGCTGCGGAGCTCGGTGCCGCCCTGGTCATCCTCGCCCGGGACCAGGAGCTGCGACGCCGCATGGGCGCATATGGACTCGAGAAGGCCCGTCGGTATGCATGGGAAGAGGTCGCGTCCCAGGTCCTGGATGTTTACAACGAAGCACGTGCAGTGCGCGCACAGCGAGAGAGGGTTGGTTCACGAGAGGTGATGAATGTTCACGACGCGGTTTGAAGCCTGGGTTCGTCGCCACGCGGAAGCGCTCATGTCCGCCCTCCAGCGCCTGCCTGTCACCCCCAACCAGATCACGATCGTCGGCACGGCCCTCACCTTTGTGGCCGCTGTGCTGGTTGCGGCCGGTCACCTTCTGTTGGGCGGAATCGTGCTGGCCTTCGCGGGAACGTTCGACATCCTCGACGGCGCCCTCGCGCGCTCGACCGGTCGGAGCTATCCGTATGGGGCGTTTCTCGACTCCACGCTCGACCGCTACTCGGAAGGCGCCATGTACCTCGGCCTGATCGCATATTTCGTCAGCGCGGGAGGTTCGCTCCAACGCTGGCTTGTCGTGGCCACCGGCGCGGCGCTGGCGGGCTCCTTCCTCGTGAGCTACGTGCGCGCGCGGGCGCAGAGCCTCGGGTTCACGTGCGAGACGGGCTTGTTCGCGCGCCCCGAGCGGGTCGTGGTCACCGTGGTCGGACTGGTCTTCGGCGGCGTCGTTCTCACCGCGGTCGTGTTCCTGCTGGCCACGCTGACCAACCTCACCGCCCTCCAGCGAATCCGGGAGGTCTGGCTGCAGGGTCGCGCGCAGCGGCTGGCGCGCGAGCGCGAGGCAGCCCAGGCCATCCGAGGCGGCGCGTCAAGCCCTCAAATCCACATCCCTTAGAGTTCGGATTCGTGGGGGATCCATTCGCCGGCATCGCCGGACACCCGCGGGCCCTGGACCAGCTCCGATCGCAGCTCGAGTCCGGCCGTCTCGCGCACGCTTATCTGTTCGTCGGCGAGGCCGGCCTCGGCAAGGCGACGACGGCTCGAGCGCTTGCCGCCGCACTTTTGCCGGAAGCGCAGCTGCACCGCCATCCCGACTACTGGGAGGACGACCGGATCAAAGCGCTCTCGATCAACGAGCTCAGGCTTCTTCCGGACAAGCCGCCCGAGTTCCACGAGCTCTCGCTGCAGGCGTTTCTCAACCTGAAGCCGGCCGTGGGCACGCGGCGCGTCGCGCTCGTCACGAATGTCGGCCGCCTCAGGGACCAGGACCAGGGCGTGCTCCTCAAGACGCTCGAAGAGCCGCATCCACACCGGGTGATCGTCCTGACGAGCCCGAGCCTCAACCCGTTCGTCGTCCTACCCACGGTCGTCTCGCGATGCCAGCGCATCTTCTTCCATCCCGTCCCTGCCCCTGAGATCGAGCGGCTCCTGCTCAACCTCGATGTCGATGCGGGGCGCGCCCACCTGCTTGCCGAGCTCGCGCGCGGCCGGCCGGGCTGGGCGCTGCGAGTCGCAGGCGACGAGGGTGTGATCGAGCTCCACGCCGACTGGACGCGCCGTCTCGAGGAGGTCTTCGGAGCGCCGGCCGATGTGCCGCTGCGGGTTGCGGCCGAGCTCGACGGAAGCCAGATGGCGTGGCGGCGAAGCGAGGGCGAGGTGGAGGATCCAGCCCTGTTTGCAATCGCAAGCTGGCAGATCGAGCTGCGCCGCCGCATGCTGTCGAGCCGCGGGCGCGAACAGGGTCAGTGGGCGCGCCTGCTCGAGCTCTCGTACGACACGCTTGGTTATCTCGAGCAGAACGTCAGCCCGCGCCTCGCCTTCGAGACCTTCTTGCTGGAATGCAGAAAAGCTTCCTGAAGAAGGCCCTCGAGGGCTACCAGCCGTACGTTCCCGGCGAGCAGCCGCCCGACGGTGAGGACTGGGTCAAGCTCAACACCAACGAATCGCCGCTGCCGCCGTCGAGCGAGGTCATCGAGGCGATCAGGAACGCGACCGGCGACTCCTTACGGCTGTATCCGAGTCCGACCTCGGCGCCCGCACGCCGGGCGATCGCCGAGCACTTTGGGCTGGCCGCTGACCAGGTCACGCTCGGCAACGGCGCCGACGAGCTGATCGAGATGTGCTTTCGGGCGTTCGCCGGCGCAGGGGATCGGGTTGCGTACTCGACGCCGACCTATCCGCTGCTTGACCCGCTCTGCCGCGTGCACGAGGTGACCCCCTCGACGCATCCCACAGGCGAGGGTTGGACCTGGACCGCCGACTTCATCGACGATCCGGCTCCTCTGAAGTTTCTCGTCAATCCGAACTCGCCTACCGGGACGCATCACGGCATGATGTCGGTCCTGCGCGTGCTGCGACGAGCGCGCGGTGTCGTGGTCCTCGACGAGGCGTACGTTGATTTCGCGCCGGAATCGCAGCTGGCTTTGATCGGCGCGCACCCGAACCTTGTCATCCTGCGCACGATGTCCAAGTCGTACGCGCTCGCGGGCATGCGCATCGGGTTCGCCCTCGGCAGCCCGCAGCTGATCGCCGCCCTCGACGCAGTGAAGGACTCGTACAACCTCAACCGCCTGGCCATCGTCGCCGCAGTCGCCGCGATCAAGGATGAGGACCACCATCGCAAGATCGTCCAGTACGTCGTCAACGAACGCGCGTGGTTGGAGGACCGGCTGCGCGAGGAGGGCTTCGAGCATTCGCCATCGGCGGCCAACTTCGTGTTCGTGAAACCGCCACCAGGCAGCTCCGCCGCCGCCGTCGCCGACGCGCTTCGCGAGCGGAGGGTGCTGATCCGGCATTACCATCGTGAGCCGATCGCGGGCTGGTTCCGCGTCACCATCGGCACGCGCGATCAGCACACGCGGCTGTTATCCGCTCTACAGGAGATCTTGTGACCACGACGCCAACTCGCGACGAAGCCTGGGAGCTCGTGACCTCGATGACGCAGTCGGAGCAGCTGCGCCGCCACATGCGCAGCGTCGAGGCGGCCATGCGTGCGTATGCGAGGCGTTTTGGCGAAGACGAAGAACGATGGGCTGTTCTCGGCCTCATCCACGACTGGGATTACGAGTCGGGTCCGACCACGGAGCTACACCCGATGCGCGGGATCGCGATGCTGCGCGAGAAAGGTTGGCCCGAAGACATCCTCGACGACATCGCCTCTCACGCCGACTACCTGAACGTCCCGCGTGACACCAACATCCGCAAGACGTTGAACGCGGTGGATGAGATGTGCGGCTTCATCATCGCCTGCGCGCTCGTCAAACCGGACAAGTCCCTGAGCTCGGTCGAGCCGAGCACAGTGCGCAAGAAGATGAAGGACAAAGCTTTTGCGCGCGGCGTGCACCGAGAGGAGCTCATCGCCGGTGCGGAAGCGCTCGGTATACCCTTCGACGAGCACGTGGAGAACGTCCGCGATGCCCTGAAGCCGATCGCACAGGAGTTGGGCCTGAATCCATGAGCACGCGCGGCAAGCCAAGGATCCTCCTCATGCACCCGATCCTCGATCCCGGCCCTGCGATCCTCGCAGAGGCGGGCGAGGTGGTCGCCTATCCGCCCGACCGTCCACTGGACGAGGCGAGCATCCGGCAGGCCGCCGAAGGCTGCGTCGGCATCGTGAGCCAGCTCATGGACCCGATTCGCGACACGGTCCTGTCCACCCCGGGGCTGAAGATCGTCAGCAACGTGGCGGTCGGTTTCGACAACATCGACGTCCCCGCCGCGACCGCGCACAGGGTCATGGTGACCAATACCCCAGGCGTGCTTGACGACTCGACGGCGGACTTCGCCTTCACTCTTCTGATGTCGGCCGCGCGAAGAATCGTCGAAGCCGACCATTTCACGCGCCAGGGCAAGTTCAAAGGTTGGGCGATCGACATGATGCTCGGCACCGATGTGTTCGGCGCGACGCTGGGCATCGTCGGCATCGGCCGCATCGGCCGCGGCGTCGCGCATCGCGCCAAGGGCTTCAACATGCGCGTCCTCTACTACGACCCGAATCCTCTGACGCCAGATGCCGAGGCGCAGCTGGGCGCCACGCGCGCGGATCTGGGGCGGCTCCTTTCCGAATCCGACTTCGTGTCAGTGCACGTGCCTCTTACCGACCAGACCCACCACCTGCTGAGCACCGCGCAGTTCGCGCAGATGAAGCCGTCGGCAATCGTCATCAACACCTCCCGCGGGCCGGTGGTGGACGAGGCCGCTCTCGTCGAGGCGCTGGCCGGAAAGAAGATCGCCGGCGCCGGACTCGACGTTTACGAGCGCGAACCGGCGGTGCATCCCGGCCTCCTCTCGATGCCCAATGTCGTGCTCGCACCACACATTGCAAGCGCAACTGTGCGGACGCGCTCGGAGATGTCGGCGATGGCCTCGCGCAACATGGCCACGGCTGTGCGAGGCGGGCGGCCGCCGAATCTTCTCAACCCCGAGGTCAAGCGATAGCTCGGTACCGGTTACTGGCGCTTGATCTGGACGGCACCATCCTCGACGCCCGCTTGAACCTCGACCCACGCGACGTCGAAGCTGTGGCGAGGATCATCGCCGCCGGCGTCGAGGTGATCGCGTGCACCGGCCGGCCTTTTCCTGGCGCGGTGCCGTGGACCCATCGGCTCGGCCTCGATGGACCGATCATCTGCTACCAGGGCGCGCAGGTGCGGATGCCAGATGGCGAGACGCTGCTCGACCATGGCATCCACCACGATCTTGCGATGGAGGTCATCCGCTTCGCGAGGGAACGCGATCTACATGTGCAGGCTTATCGCGACGACAAGCTGCTGGTCGAGCGTGACCGGCCCGAGGCGCACGAGTACGCCGACCACGCGGGAATGCAGATCAACCTTGTCGCCAACCTCGACGATTCGATGGGCCCGACGACGCCGAAGCTCGTGATCGTCGCCAAGAGCGCAACGCTCGAGCGCCTGCTGCCGGAGGTGCGACGCCGCTGGGCGGGAAGGCTGAACGCCGCCACCTCGATGCCGACCTACCTCGAGTTCACCAGCCTCGAGAGCGACAAGGCTACCGCGCTCCAGTTTGTCTCTGGGCGCCTCGGAGTTCCACAAGCGGAGGTGGCCGCCGCGGGCGATGGCCGCAACGACGCCTCGATGCTCGCGTGGGCAGGGTTGGGTGTGGCGGTCGAGGGTTCCCCGCCAGAAGTTCAGGCCGCGGCCGACCGGACCATACCGGGTCCGGGCAAAGGTGGAATCAAGCAGCTCGCTGATATGTTGGTCGGATCATGAGCACATTGCTTTTGGTTCACGCGCATCCGGACGACGAGTCCATATCGACCGGCGGCGCGATGATGAAAGCGCGGGCCGACGGACACCGGGTCGTGCTGGTCACCGCGACCCGAGGCGAGGTGGGCGAGATCTACAACATGGACGAGGAGTCCACCCGACCACACCTCGGTGATGTCCGCACGAAAGAGCTGGAGAACGCAGCACGCATCCTCGGCGTCAACCGCGGAGAGTTTCTCGACTACCGCGATTCGGGGATGGTCGGAACGGCCGACAACGAGAACCCCAAGTCTTTTCACCAGGCTCCATTGGAGGAAGCGGCGGCCAGGCTCGTCGTCTTCCTGCGCGAGGAAAAACCCGATGTCGTCGTGACCTACGACGCAGACGGGACATACGGCCACCCAGACCACATCAAGGCCCACCACGTCACCAATGCCGCGCTTGATCTACTCGAGAAGGAAGGCTGGCGGCCCAGCAAGCTCTACTACACCGCGATCCCGCGCTCGTTGATGGAGGCGTTCCGATCGCAAATGCCGGACGAGGGACGCGAGGACACCATTGGGATGTCTATCGTCGGGACGCCCGACGAGCTGGTCACGACCAAACTGGACGTGGGCGAGTTCGTCGACCGCAAGCGGGAGGCATTCGCGGCGCATGTGAGCCAGAACGACCCCAACTCCTGGTTCACGACCATGGCCGACCAGATCTACAGGATGGCCTTCGGCACGGAGTACTACCGGCTGGCCCGCGGCAAGCCGGGCTCGGAGGTGCCGGAGAGCGACCTGTTCGTCGGGGTCAAATAGGCGGGGGGCACTCGAGCGTCCCGTCGCTCATGCGCCAGTCGAACCAATCCCAGTTCAAAGAAATCGAGCCGGTGCACGCCCTACCGCCGGAGTAACCCCTCAGCGGATAGGTAACTCGGCCACGCTCCCAGTGGGGAGTGCCTAGCTCGTAGGAGGACAGGTCCGGCGCCATCAGAAGGTGCTGGTTGAACAAGCCCTGCAGGACGATGGCGGGCCGGCCGAAGTAATCGAAAGCGAGGGTGAACACGATGGCGGCCGCCAAAGCGATTCCCACCACCCGGCGCATGCCCGCGGTTGGCCGTCGCGTCGCGTTTGGTTCCACGGCATAGGCCCGGTCGACGACCGTCGTGCCGGCGATCAGGTCGCCCAGGCGCTGGCTGCTGCCTGTGAGAAGAACCAGGAAGCCGCCGATGAGGTACAAGCCGGGGAGCGCGTCGATGAACCGGATCAGGTTGCGGACGACGATCGATCCGACTCCGAGCGGGCCGCCATCGGCTCTGACCACGCAGAGTCCGGTGAACATCTTGCCGAGGCTGGCCCCGAATACCGCCTCCGGGACGATGTAGTAGGCCATCCATAGCAACGAGAGCGCCTGCCATCCGACCGTGCTCACGGAGCCGTAATAGGCGACTCCGTACACCGCGTTGACGACGATCGCCACCAACGAGTACACGATGATGTCGACCACCAACGCCAGAAATCGGCGTCCGCGCGCAAGCCGAGCGAGGGCTGCACGCGTCGGAACCGCCGCCGTTCCAAATGCGGCCACAGCCATGGCCCCCCGATCATGTCACGTAGACTCGGAAGTTAGTGTCCCGCCCCCGAGGCTCCTTGCATCTTCGCGTCCTAGGCGGCCGGGCGCCGTCTCACCCCACGGAATCTGACGATTCCGCGGGGACCCCGAGAGAGGCGCTGAAGCCTGCGTCGACTCCTGCGCGCGCTCGGTCACGCATCTACGCGATGCGCTCCCTCGCGTGCTCGTCGTCTCCTTGGCTCCGGCCGCCGATGCCGCGAAATATGCAGCGGATCTTGGGGCCGGGACACTAGGCATGGAAGTCGTAAAGATCACGCCGCGCGGTTATTGCCACGGCGTGGTGGATGCCTTCCGGATCGCCAAGCGAGTTCGCGAGGAGACCACCGGACCGGTCCACATGCTGGGCATGCTGGTGCACAACACGCACGCGACCGACGATCTCCAGGCGCAGGGGATCGCCCTTGTCGATCCTCCCGACAGGCTTGCGGGCCTCAACCAGATCAAAGACGGCACGGTCATCTTCACCGCCCACGGGGTTTCGCCGCAGGTCAAGCAGCGCGCCGCCGAGCTCGGCCTCAACGCGATTGACGCGACATGCTCGGACGTGGTCCGTACGCACGAGCTGGTCGCGGACCTCGCCGGCAAGGGTTACGAGGTCGTCTACATCGGACGCAAGGGACATCCGGAGCCGGAGGGCGTCGTCGGCGAGGCGCCCGGCAAGGTGCACCTCGTCCAGGACCCTGAGGACATCGATGCGCTCGACCTCAAAGGCGACCGCATTGCGGTGACCTGCCAGACAACACTGTCGGTGTGGGACACGGAAGACCTGATCGGGCGCGTGAAATCACGCTATCCGCAGGCTGAGGTCCACAACGAGATCTGCCGCGCCACGCAGGAGCGGCAGGAGGCAGCGGTGGAGGCGGCCCAGCACGTCGACGTCGTGATCGTCGTCGGCAGCTCGCGCTCGTCGAATTCGCTGCGCCTGGTCGAGGTCGTGAAGAAGCTGGGGAACAAACCGGCTTACCTGGTCGACCGCCTCGAGGATCTCGACATCGTGTGGCTCAAAGGAGCCAAGAAGGTCGGCGTTACAAGCGGCGCCTCGACTCCTTCCCAGCTCACCCGTCGAGTCATCGAATACATCGAGGCCCTGGAACCCCCGACGTAAGGATCAGGTCCGGCGCAGTCGCTTGATCACTCGGCTGATCGCGCCGGCGGGGGCCACCGACACCGGCATCGGGTCGGCCGCGGGTGGTGGCGGGGGTGCTGTCGCCGAAGCATCGGATGAGGCGGGCTGGCCGTCGTTGGCTGCCGACAGGGTGGTTCGCGGGCGGCGCCGGCGTCGACGCCTGGCGGCCCCGGTTCTCTCCGCCGGTGCTGCATTGGTCGCCACCTCTACTGGAGGCACAGTGGGTTCGGCGGCCGCGGGCGGCGCTCCCGCTGGGCGGCGGCCGCGCCGCCGCCGTGATGCTGGGGCGGCAGCAGGGAGCGTCGAACCGGACCGGGCCGGCTCGGGGCCCCGAGGTCGCGCCGGCTGGGCCTTGCGCCGCACGCTTGCCCCCACCTCGCCCTCGGCGCAAAGCGCACCGTCGGCGGTGTGCACGTCCACCCGCCAGACCACTATCGCGGTGGGCGCGCCACCCATCGCCGGTCGCTTCTGGGTAAGCGTCCAGCGGGCATAGATCGTCTCGCCTGCCCGCACCGGGCGCGGGAACTTCCAGTTGAGCCACTCCCACTCGGCGATCGAGGGGACGGGCATGTCCATGGTCCCGAGCCCAACCGCCATGGCCACCAGCAGGGCCGGAGGGGCGAAGCGGGTGCCGGAATGGACAGCATCGATCGTGAGGGGGGAGAAATCGCCCGCCACCGCGGCAAACAGCGCGATCTCAGTCTCCGAGATGGTGCGCCGCCGGGTCGTCCACTCGCCGCCGAGGGGCAGGTCGTCGAAAGAGATCGGCTCCAGGTCGGGACCGAGTATAGCGAGATCAACCTCGCGGCCCCGGGCGTTAACCTGTGGTGACTTCGCTTCCGGGAGCCGATTTTTGGATATAGCCGCGGTCCTTCTGGTCACCTCCGTGCTGTTCATCGTCGCGGTGGTCCTGCTCACGATCGCCCTTATGCGCATGCGGGGCATGACCGGCCGCCTCCAGGAGGCGTTGGAGGATGAGAGCGGCGCCCGCGACCGGGCCGCGCTGCTGCTCGCGATGGCGTCCGCCGTGAACTCCTCGCTGGGCCTGGAGGAGGTTCTCGACGTGGCCATCAGCCACGCCGGACGCATCATGGGCGCGGTCGCCGGCGCCATGTACCTGATGGTCCCGGGCAAGACCGAGATGCGCCGCCAGGCGCAATACGGCCTGACGCCCAGGCCGCGCGGCAGCGTTCGCGCCCTCACAGAGGAGCCGCTGCGTTCGGCGCTGGCGGCGATGCGGCCGGTCGTCGTCCGTCTCGCGGAGGACACCGCGCCCGGCCTCGAGGCGGGTGGCCATCCCCAGCACGTGCTGGTGGTTCCGGTTCAGCGCTCGGGCCAGCTCATGGGCGCATTGGAGCTTTACCTGAATGCCTGGCGGGAGCTGACCGAGGACCAGAGCGACCTTCTGATCGGAGTCGCCTCGCAGGCAGCGATCGCGATCCGCCACGCGCAGCTCTTCCAGGCTCAGGAGGCGAATGCGCTCACCGACGAGCTCACGAAGCTGCCCAACCGGCGCGCGCTCGCGCAGGAATTCTTGAAAGAGACGACCCGGGCGCGCCGCCATCACAAGCCGATCGCCTTCTTGATGGTCGACCTCGACCATTTCAAGCAGGTCAACGACACGTACGGCCACCTCCAGGGAGACGCGGTCCTCGCGGAGCTGGCGACGCTTCTGAACACCGGAGCGCGCGAATCCGACGTCTGCGCGCGTTACGGCGGCGAAGAATTCGCGCTCATCCTGCACGAGACGAATGACGCAGGCGCGCGCATCCTCGCGGAACGAATTCGCGCGAAGGTTGCGGCGCACACGTTCCCCGGCGGCTTGAAGCTGACCATCAGCATCGGCGTCGCGGCCACCACCGAGGCGGCTCTCTTCACATCGCTGATCGAGCGTGCCGACCAGGCCCTGTACTCGGCCAAGATGGGCGGCCGCAACCAGGTGCGCGTCGCCGACATGAAGGCAGCGCTTCCTTCGAAGCAGCAGCAGCACGCATAAGGTCGCGGCGGGGACAGATGTCCCCTCCGCGGGCCAACCCCTCTCCTGGCCACGCTTGGGTGGCGCCTCGAAGGTGGCACGCAGGGGCCGGCCGGAGTAAATCCGGCCTAAAGCTCCACTCGGCTTCAGTTAGATTCGTGGCTGGTGGCCCATTACTGCATCCGCTGCGGAAGCGAGCTCCAAACAAAGGTCATCGAAGGCCGAGAGGTGGAGGCGTGCCCTAAGGACGACTTCGTCCTCTGGCGTGACCCGAAGGTAACGTCGGCGGTCGTCGTCGAGGTCGATGGTGGTGTCGTCCTCGGTCGGCGCGCGATCGAGCCGGCTTACGGCGAATGGTGCCTACCGGGTGGATTCGTCAATCACGATGAACATCCGGCCGATGCCGCTATGCGGGAGTGCATGGAAGAAGTTGGCGCCGCGGTCGAGCTGACGTCGCTGCTCGGCGTCTATCACGTTCCGAAGAGCGACGCACCGAGCATGATCGGAATCGCATACAGCGCCCGGCTCGCGAAGGGTGCCCATATCAGCGCGGGGCCGGAGATGCTGGAGGTCGGTGTCTTCCCAACCGACTCGCTGCCGCCGCTGGCATTCCCGAGCCATCGCCGCGTGCTGGATCTGTACGTCAAGTCCCTGGGGTTGGCGGTGGAAGCCTCACCCCAGCGCGCCGGCGCAACGGCTCAACCTGAAAAGTTGCCATCACGAGAGCAAGCGCGATCGCGACCACCGCGCACGCCGTGAATCCCGCGGCGTAGCCGTAGGCCTGGATGACGGGTCCGAAAATGAGCGGGCCGGCGGTGAGGCCCAGAAAAAGGATGGTGCCGTACATCCCCATCGCAACGCCACGCGTTGACGCGGCAGAGAGGTCGGCGAACACAACGCCCATCGCGACGTAGACGGTTGCCATGAAAGGTGTTGCGACGACGAGCACGATCGCCGGCGTAACGAATCCGGTCAGGTGGCCGAGGATGATCGCCGCCACCGACCAGACCACGACGCCGACGAGCACGATCGGCCAGCGACTGCGCGCGCGGTCGACCAATCTTCCTCCGGGTATCCGAGACAGGCCGTTGGCCACGGCCTGCAGCGCCAGCAAGAGGCCCACCTGGGAGCTCGGCAAACGAAGCGCCTCCTTGCCGAAGATCGGCAGGAACGCGCCGACGGTGCCCCAGGCGAGGGTGGCGGCAACGAGCCCGAAGGTCGCCGGCATGAACGATCGTTGTGCGACGAGCGCTTGCAGGGGTTCGCGAATCGACAGTCCGCGGTGCGATGACTGACGCGTGCCGCTCGCGAGGAGGCCGCCGGGGATGGCAAACACCAGCATCGCGGTCGTGATCGCCAGGTCGGTGCGGATGTCGATCCACGTCAGCAGCAAACCGGCGATCGATGGGCCGACGAAGAAACCAACCTGCATCGATAGTGTGAGCCACCCCAGCGCCCGGCCCAATCGCCCCGTCTTGACCGTTTCGGTGACTGCCGAAAACAGAGCCGCCTGCTGAGCGCCGGAACCGAGGCCGCCGACAATCTGCCACACGAACAGCGGAGGAACGGACACCGTCGCGGCGGCGGCGAGCTGAGATCCGGCCGCCACCGCAAGCGAAAAGATGAGGAGCGATCGCGCGCCGAAGCGGTCGATGAGAAGCCCGGACGGCAGCGACAGCACTGCTGCCGCCAGCGTGGCCACCGAGAAAAGGGCGCCGACCTCGAACCGGCTCGCACCGAGATCGTGTGCATATAGCGGCACTGTCAGGCCGCGCGCGGAAAGCGCAGCGAACGATGCGCCTGCCGCGACGTATATCGCGAGCGTCCGGCGCGATTCGAGGACGCTCAACCGCACCGCTCCTAAGATAACGGCGCATGAGCGTGCAGCGGGCGGCCGAGCTGCTGGCCGGCGCGCGAAGCGCGGTTGCGCTGACCGGGGCGGGCATCTCGGCTGAGAGTGGAATCCCGACGTTTCGTGGCGCGGACGGCCTGTGGTCTCGATACGACCCTGTCAAGGTCGCATCGATCGACAACTTTCTGCGCGATCCTGCCGCGTACTGGATCGTATCGAGAGAGCGCGGTCCCGCGGTGCTGGCGGCGCGACCCAACCCTGGGCACCACGCCCTCGCGGCGTTGGAGAAGCAGGGACACCTGGTCGCGGTCGTGACGCAGAACACCGACGGGTTGCACCAGGACGCGGGCAGCGTCCGCGTGATCGAGCTCCACGGGTCAGGCCGAACCGTGCAGTGCCTCGATTGCGGAACTCGCGAGCGGCGCGCGGACGTTCAAGCAAGGCTCACAAGCGAGATGCCGCCACGATGCCGGACATGCGGCGGCATCTTTCTGAAGCCGACCGTGGTGCTTTTCGGGGAGGCGATGCCGGTGCAGGCAGTCGAGGAGGCCTTCGCGCTCGCGAGGGCGGCCGATGTGATGCTCGTGGTGGGCTCTTCGCTGGCGGTCTATCCCGCAGCGCACATCCCAACCGCAGCGGTCGAGTCGGGCGCGTCGCTGATCGTTGTCAATGCCGAGCCGACTCCGATCGATGAATTCGCGGAGGTCGTCATCCACGCGCGTTCTGGTGAGGTGCTGCCCGAGCTCGCGGCGATCATGTCAGCCGTTTAGGACAGTCAGGCCGCCGGCGCTGATGCGCTCCCCGCCAACGATCAAGTTTCCGTCCGGATCGATGCCTTCGGCGATGCCTTCAACGATCCGATCGGGAAGCTCGATGCGAACGGTCTTGCCGATGGTGTCGGAGAGCTCCCGCCACCGGTCCAGGACCTTGTCCCCAGGCGTCGAGCTCCAGCGCGCGATCGCGAGCCGCAGCCGTTCGAGCAGCCCGTCGCGTGCCTCATCCAGCCGCGCTGCACCTTCGGGGGCCCAGGTGAGGTTGATCCCGATGCCGCAGATCGCCTTCGAGGGCGTCGCCTCGACAAGGATGCCGCCCACTTTGCGGCCGTCGAGCATAAGGTCGTTCGGCCACTTCAAACGGACGCCGCGGCCGCAGGCCTCTGCTGCGGCCACGCCGGCGGCAAGGCTGAGCAGCGGATCGGGTCGCAGGACAAAGGAAACTAGGAGGGCCGTTCCGGGCGGCGTCTCCCAGCGGTGCGAGAGCCTTCCCCGCCCGGCGGTCTGATGGTCGGCGACCACAACCGAACCAATTGGCAGCTCGCGCGCCGCGTCCTGCGTCGACGTGACCGAGGCAAGGCGGACAACCGGTGGCCGTTCCATGAGGGCTCTAAGCTAGCTAAGTGCTGGGGAGATGATGGTCCACCGTGCCGTAACGCTGGTGGTCGTGATGCTGCTGGCAGTCGCAGTGCTGGGGCTGATGGTTGTCGGCGCCGCAGGTACCTTCGACAGCCACAGCCTGGTCGCACTGGTCGTCGTCCTGGTCGCGGCTGCCGCCGGCGGCGTCGCCTTCAGCTGGAAGCGCTACTCCCGGCGCTGAGTTCCACCTAGAACATGCTTCGGCTTGGTTACAAGGCTTCGGCCGAACAATTCGCTCCGCGCGCGTTGCTCGATTTCGCGGTTGACGCCGAGAACAACGGTTTTGACAGCGTTTTCGTCAGCGATCACTTCCAGCCGTGGCGGCATTCAGACGGCCATGCGCCATTCGCGTCTGCGTGGCTGGCGGCGACCGGCGAGCGCACGCAGCGGCTGCTGCTGGGAACGTCGGTCGTCACCCCTACCTTTCGATACCATCCCGCGATCGTGGCGCAAGCGTTCGGCACCCTGGGGTCGCTCTACCCCGGGCGCATGATCCTTGGCGTCGGCACCGGCGAGCACCTCAACGAGGGCGCCCTCGGAATCGCCTGGCCGGACAACAAGGAGCGCTTTGCGAGGCTGCGTGAAGCGGTCAAGCTGATCAAGCTGCTGTGGACAGAGCAGAGCGTGACGTTTGAGGGTGAGTACTACCACACGCGCAACGCGACGATCTATGACAAGCCTGATGAGCCGATTCCTGTTTATGTCGGCGCCGGCGGTCCGCAGGTCGCGAAGTACGCCGGGCGGGCAGGCGATGGATTGATCTGCACATCCGGCAAGGGCATGGAGCTCTACTCGGAGCAGCTGCTGCCTTCATTTGCAGAAGGCGCGACCTCCGAAGGACGCGATCCCTCATCGCTCGACCGGATGATCGAGGTCAAAGTCTCTTATGACACAGATCGCCGGCGTGCAATGGAAGACACAAAGATCTGGGCCGCGCTCGCGCTGCCGGCTGAGGTCAAAGCCGACGTCGACGATCCGCGTGAAATGGAGCGGCTTGCACAAGAGGCGGAAGGAGTCGCCCACAGGCGATGGCTGGTATCGGACGACGCGGAAGAGCACATCGAGCAGCTGCGACCTTATGTCGAGCTTGGCTTCAACCACCTCGTCTTTCACGCGCCCGGAAAGGACCAGGCCCGATTCTTGAAGCTCTACGGCTCGCAGATCCTGCCGCGGATCCGAGAACGGTGGGGGACCCAATGAGCACCTGGGTGGTGGTGCTCGTCAAGGATTTCGATTCCGCCAAGCAGCGATTGGTGCCGGCGCTGGATCCGGCCGAACGTCGCGCCCTCGCTCGACGCAATGCGGTGCGCGCGATTCGCGCCGCCGCGGCGGGCGATCGCCGTCTCGTGGTGGCCGGAAGCGAGGAGGCCGCAGCCCTTGCCGAAAGCCTGGGCGCCGAGGCGCTTCTCGAGCCGCGCCAGGAAGGGCAGAACGTTGCCGCGCAGCGTGGCATCGGTCATGCAATCGCGGGCGGGGCGGATGCAGTGCTTCTGCTGTCCAGCGACCTGCCGCTTGTGACGACCAGATCTGTGCGCGAGCTCCTC
This sequence comes from Candidatus Dormiibacterota bacterium, assembly GCA_036380475.1. Classification (GTDB taxonomy): domain Bacteria; phylum Chloroflexota; class Dormibacteria; order Dormibacterales; family Dormibacteraceae; genus UBA10449. Next base: position 25,397 of record DASVEP010000159.1, on the reverse strand, counting down.
GCGGCGGCCGCGCTGCTCGGTCCGCCGGCGGTCATGGCGGTACCCGCCGTCGGCCGCGGAGGCACCAACGCGCTGTATCTCAATCCGCCGCGCGCGATCGGCCTTCATTTCGGCGCCGATTCTTTGGCCGCGTTCCGGCGTGAGGCGCGGAATCAGGACGTACATTTCGCGCTGCACGAGTCGCCTGCGATGGCGCTCGACCTGGACGAGCCGGCCGACCTCGCGCGCCTGCGTCGAGCGGTGTGAACAGGCTCGAGCTGTTTGCCGTGGAGGGCCTTCCGGAGGTCCGGCCAGGCGATGACCTAGGCGACCTGATCAGCTCCGAGGCGCAGTTGCGTCCGGCAGACGTTCTCGTCATCGCGCAGAAGGTGGTGTCTAAGTCGGAGGGCAGGCTGCGCGAGCTCGCGAGCGTGGTGGCGGGCGATGAGGCAAAGCGAATCGCCCCGCAGCTCGTGGCAAATCCCGATCCGCGCTTCGTCCAGGTCGTGCTCGACGAGAGCGTTCGAGTGCTTCGATCCCAACGAGTGCTGATCACCGAGACCCGTCACGGTTTCGTCTGCGCCAACGCCGGCGTCGACCAGTCCAACATCTCCGAGCCGGGGTTGGTGACCCTTCTGCCGGACGATCCGGACGCGAGCGCGCAGCGCATCCGCGGGCGCATCCACGAACGTTCAGGCGTCGACGTCGGCGTCATCGTTTCAGACACATTCGGACGTCCTTGGCGACTGGGAATAGTCAACGTTGCACTCGGGGTCGCAGGCCTGCCCGCGTTGATCGACCTGCGCGGAACGCCTGATGACTCAGGCCGGGAGATGCACGCCACGGTGCTCGCGATCGCAGACGACCTCGCATCGGCGGCCGGGCTCGTCATGCGCAAGACCGCACGCTCACCGGTGGTAGTCATTCGCGGGCTGGAGCTTGCGGGCGGCGGCCGGGGGCGAGAGCTGATCCGGCCCGCGGACGAGGACGTGTTCCGGTGAAGACGGTCGTCCTGGCGGGCGGCACTGGTGGCGCAAAACTCGCAGAGGGTTTTCAGTCGATGCTCTCGCCGGGCGATCTCACGGTGATCGCCAACACAGCTGATGACGATGAGTTCTGGGGGCTGCTCGTCTGTCCGGACGTCGACGCGTCGATCTACCGGCTGGCCGGGGTGTTCGACGATGCTGCGGGGTACGGGCAGAAGGGGGATACGTTCCACACCCTCGAAGCGTTGGGACGCCTCGGGGAGGCGACGTGGTTTCGCATCGGCGATCGGGATCTGGCCACGCACATGCTGCGCGCGACGATGTTGGACGCTGGCTGCCGCCTCACCGAAACATCACTCGAGCTCTGCCGCCGTTTCCGAGTTTCCACGCGCGTGTTGCCGATGACCGATGACAAGGTCCGCACACGATTCGTAACGGAGCAAGGGAGTATGTCCTTCCAGGAATACTTCGTGCGCGAGCGTCTTCGCCCGGTGCTGCTGGAGATCGATATGACCGGTGGCTCGCTGGCCCAGCCAAGCCCCGAGGTGAACGCGGCGCTCGCCGAGGCGGACCTCGTAGTCATCGGGCCTTCCAATCCGCTGATCTCGATCAGTCCCATCCTCCAGGTGGTCGGCCCTCGGCTGCATCGCGAGCGCACGGTCGCCGTGACACCGATCGTCGCGGGGGCGGCGTTGAAGGGACCGACTGTCGAGATGCTTCGCGCCGTTGGATCCGAAGCCTCGCCCATCGCGATCGCACATACGTATCGACATGTGGCGGGAAAGTTTGTCCTGGACATGCGTGATTCAGGGCTCGCGCCTGAGATCGCCGCGCTGGGTTATCAGGTGATCGTGTGCGACACGGTCATGTCAGACGGAGCGGCTGGTCTGGCGAAAGCGATTCTCGACGCCTTCTAAGTGCTGTTTTAGCTCACTCAGGTGACGTGAGAGTTGGCCACCATCACGAGCACGCCGATCAGCACCATCACCAGGCCCACGACGAGCACCGCGTATTGAGCGACGGCCATCCCCATACCCGGAGTCTTGACCTCTTCTTCTTCATCTCCAGGGACGACGCCTGAAGCCAGTTGCCACGGAGCGGCGTCGCTGTGCTTGCCCTTCTTCTTTGATTTCTTATCGCCGGCCGGCTCTGCACCCATGGCCTTGGTCTCTCCGACGATTGACCACGAGGCGCCGCCTCCAGCTGGAGTCGACACGGGTTGCTCGATCTGGGCGGGCGGCTCCTGGACCATCGGCTCGGCCGGGGCCGGCGTCCAGACCTCTCCCGGCGGCGTGGGGGGCGGATAGACCGGCTCGTATGGCGTCGACACGGGGGCGCTTGGTGCGGGAGGAGCTGAGGGCACGGTCGGTCCGACCTCCCATGCCGGCTCGGGCGGTGGAGGCGCAGGCTCGAATGTTGGGGGTGCTGGGGCCGGCGCGACCGCGGTCGGACCCCAGGTCGCTGTTGGGACCGCAGTCTTCCCTTCCATTCCGGGAGCGATGAATGCCTGCTGTGCCGCGGCGGCCGCGTCGTCCTTCTCGAGCTGCTTGGCGCCGGGGGCAAGCGTCCGCTGGCGAGCGGCGCGCACCTTGCGCTCGATCTGTCCGCGTCGGGCCGAGTACATGGACTTCGTCTGCACCGACCTGTGGCGCAAAACGAAGTAGACGGCGCCGACGCCCATAAGGGCCGCAAGCGGTCCGAGGACGTACAGCAGTAGACCCATAGGCGCCGATTATCCGTGATCGGTCCACGATCGGTGCATGTGTGACAATCGCCGCGATGGCCCTCTACGATCGCCTCCAATCTGAGCTTGTCGAGGCGCGAAGGCGCCGGGACGAGTTGACGTTGAATACGCTCTCCCTGCTCAAGAGCGAGGTTGTGCGCGCCACCAAGGAGGCGGGGGCCACCGGATCGATCGATGACGGCCTGGTCGAGCGAGTCACCCGGAAGGAGGTCAAACGCCGCCAGGATGCGATCGATGCGTATCGAAAAGGCGGTCGGGAAGAGGCGGCGCGGCGCGAAGAGGCCGAGATGGCCTTGCTACGCGGCTATCTGCCGGCGGGGATGACCTCCGACCAGGTTGAAGCAGAAGTCCGCTCAGTTATCGACGAGCTGAAGCCGGATGGTCCGAATGCGTTCGGCGCCGTGATGAAAGCGGCCACGGCGCGACTCGCCGGACGCGCTGAAGGTGCGCAGGTTGCAGCTGCGGCGCGCAAGCTCCTTGCCGCCCAGGGCTAAAGCCAAGGCGAAAAAGAGGAAAGCCCCGGCCCTGCCGCGCCTTCCGGCGGGCGCGCGCACGCGGGCGATGCTGACTGTCGAGCGACTTCGCGAGGCGTATCCGGCTGAAACCGAGCTTGCTCATCACGATGCGTTCGAGCTCCTGATCGCGACGATCCTGTCCGCCCAAACGACCGACAAGATGGTCAACCTCGTGACGCCGATCCTGTTCGCGCGCTACCCGACGGCCTTCGATCTTGCGGCCGCAGACCCAGCGGAAGTCGAGACGATCGTCAAGCAGACCGGCTTCTTTCGCTCCAAGACGCGGAGGATCATCGATGCGAGCCGCAAGCTGGTCGAGCTTTTCGGAGGAGTGGTGCCGGCCGACATGGACGACCTGCTCAAGATTCCGGGCATCGGCCGCAAGACGGCCAACGTCATCCTCGGGGCCGGGTTCAAGGTTCCAGGTTTTGCCGTCGACACACACGTCATCCGGCTGACCAACCTGATCAAGCTGGTGTCATCGCGAGACCCGGTCAAGATCGAGAGGCAGATCACCACGATGGTGCCCAAGGAGGAGTGGACCGGGTTGTCGCTGCGGCTGATCCTGCATGGGCGCCGGGTGTGCATCGCCCGAAGGCCCCGATGCGAGATCTGCATCCTCAACGATTTCTGCCCGTCGTCAACGACCCGTCCCAAGCCGGCCAGGCGCGCCCGGCGAGCGTGACATACCTCTAGCGGGCCCTCCCTGCTTTTCCGGTTCCTCCCCCACCGGCACGCCGGGCTCGATTGAACTCGATTTCAAAACAGTCGCCAACCCCGGTTGTTAAGACGAACATTTGTTCTATCATCGAGCGATGGACCTGCCCGAGCCCCGGCTCGCCGAGGTCGAATACGTCGAGACCCAATGCAAGTCGGCCCTGAACCCGGTGAAGGGCATGGGCTTCAACTGGTCGCTCAACCCGTACACGGGGTGCGAGCATCGCTGCGCTTTCTGCTATGTCCGCGCTTTCGAGCTGCGAGCCGACAGGCCATCCGACGACCGCTACGGCCGCACGGTTCGCGTCAAGGTGAACGTCGCCGGCGTGCTGCGCGGCGAGCTCTCGCGCAAGTCTTGGCGAAAGGAAACGGTAGTAATCGGGGCGGCAACAGATCCTTACCAGCCGGCGGAGGGGCGTTTCAAGCTCACGCGCCAGTGCCTGCAGGTTCTGCGCGATTTCTCAAACCCGACCGCAATGATCACTCGCGGCCCGATGATCGTCCGCGACCTCGACGTGCTGACCGCGCTCGCTCGACGCGCCGAGCTGCACATCACAGTCAGCATCCCCACCGTCGACGACGAGATCTGGCGGCGCACCGAGCCGGGCACCGCGCATCCCAGGCAGCGCCTACGCGCGATCGAAAAGCTGACAGCAGCCGGAATCGATGTCGGCGTCGGCATGGCGCCGATCCTTCCGGGCCTATCCGATCGACCGGACCATCTCGAGGCGGTCGTGAAGGCGGCGCGCGCGGCGGGCGCCACCGGGCTGTGGGCCGGCATGCTTCACCTCAAAGACGGAACGCGAGAGCATTTCATGTCGGTCCTGAGCAAGCACTGGCCCGAGCTCGTGCCCCGATACGAGCAGGCTTATCTGGCGCGCGCATATCTTCCGAGCGCTTTCGGCGAAAAGACGATGCAAACGGTCTCCAAGCTGCGGTCCACCCATGGTGTCTTCGACCGACGGCTTGTCATCCTGAAGCCGCCACCCCCACCCGAGCAGCTGTCCCTTCTCAACTAGCGTCCACTAGCATTTCGCATATGCGCAGCCCGATCGACGTGCTGGCGGGCAGAGTCGGCGGTTTCAAGAAGATCGAGATCGCGCGCCGGACCGTGCCCTGCTACAAGCACGTCATCGAAGATGACGGCGAAAAGCTATCGCTGTGCATGCTCGTCGACTCGGGCAAGCTTTATCGCCTCCCTTACGAAAACCTCAAGGGGATAGCGAGCCTCACTGTCAAGGCTCGCTATCTGCGCGGCGAGATGGAGCACCTTCGCTTGCGTGAGTTCCAGCCTGGGCTTTGCCGTTATGTCGAGCGAGCAGAAAAAGCCGGCTGAGTCGCTGGTCCAGGAGCTCCTTGCGGAGAGGCGCGAGCTGAAGGTCCTCGTCGAAAGGGCGAGGATGGAGCTCGAGGAGGCTCGCCAAGGGTCATCTGGTCCGGATCCGCGCGTCAAAGAGCTCAAGGCCGAGATCGACCGACTCCGAGATCAACTGGCAACGGTTCGCGGCGAGGCCAACGCGCTGCGCGAGGAGCGCGACGAGCTCCGCGGGGGCATCGAGAAGGCCCTGGAGCAGCTGGCGGCCGAGTAAAAAAAGAAGGGGCCCCGCGCAAGGCGAGGCCCCTCGAGCTTTTGACTGACCAGGTTTACTTGGCCCAGCCCTCAACCATCGGCACGTAACTCTGCGCGATCGGACCCAGAACCGGGAAGTTGACCCTCGAGCCACTGGCCTGGAGGGCCAGGATGAGGCCGATCAACCAGATCGCAAACCAGACGATGTCCCAGATGACCAACAGGAACAAGAGCGGAAACACGATGATCCCCAGCACCCACAGGACAATCCAGACGATCAACGCACCACCATGGATCACGAGGGCCTGCGCGGCGTTGTACTTGACGTCGGGGTCATCCTTCCCGACAAAGAGGAAGATCAGGCTTCCGATCGGCGGAAACAGCGCCCAAGCGAGAATTGTGTACAGGTTCTTGTTGGCCCCCACGGCGCCCGTCCCACCAGTGGGAGTCGGCTGTCCTGGAGGCGGGGGCGGGATCTGCGACATGGAAACCCTCCTGCAAAATTTTTGGTCGTGCGCGCAGATTATGGGTCGCTCGTCCGCAAAACGCCATAGGTCCCACCGAGCGTCGGGAGTGCCCATCGTGTATTTGAACGTTCTCTGGTAGGCTCCCGAACGAAATGACCGACGCCGGTCAGGACCCGGAGATGCCTTCCGAGCCGGCGAAGCCGACAGTCCCGGAGTGGGCGCCGGCGCCTCCGGCTCCACCGCTGGATCCACACGCGGTCGAAGCGACGATGCGGCTCATCCCGGTCCCGCACCTTGCACCGCTGGCTCCTGCCGTTCCCGCGGCTGCGCCCGCCATCGACGCCGCCCAGCCCATTCCGACGCCGGCGACGCAGCCGACCGAGCGCCGTATCGGCAAATACATCATCAAGGGCGAGCTCGGCCGGGGCGGAATGGGCGCCGTTTATCTAGCCGAACAGCCTGGACTTGGCCGCGAGGTCGCTATCAAGGAGCTGATCACCTCGGCGGTGGCGGACCCCAGCGCGCTGCAGCGGTTCATGCAGGAAGCGCAGGTCATGGCCCGTACGAGCCATCCGAACCTCGTGCAGGTCCACGATCTCGAGCAGATCGGCGACGCCAACTACATCGTGCTCGAGTTCGTCCGCGGCAAGTCGCTCCGCGACGTCATCAACGTGGGCACCCTTCCGATGCCGCAGACCTTTGCAGTCATGCACGGCGTGCTGCAGGCGCTGGACTACGCGCACAAGCGCGCGATCGTCCATCGCGACATGAAGCCGGAGAATGTGCTGCTCTCAGAGGAAGGCGATGTCAAGGTGGCCGACTTCGGCATCGCTCGCCTCACCGATGATTCGGGCGCGGGCTCGACGGCCACCAAGACCGGCACCACCGTCGGCACCCCCCAGTACATGTCCCCGGAGCAGGTCGCCTCGAGCAAGGTGGATGGCAGGAGCGATCTGTACTCGGCCGGGATCATGTTTTACGAGCTTGTCGTGGGCCAGGCCCCGTTCACAGCCACTGATGCGGACGGCCCCTTCACGCTGATGGCCAAACACGTGCAGGCACCGCCCAAGCCGCCATCGGTGTATCGGCCCGGCCTGGATATTGCATTGGAAGAGGTGATCCTCAAGTCACTCTCGAAGCGGCCGGAAGACCGCTACCAGACCGGCCAGGAGTTCGACGACGCGGTGGCGCGTGTCGCCGACCGCCTGGCTCCAGGCTGGCAGAGGAGCCTGTTGCCGGGCGCTGACCTCTCGACGATGGTGCCGGGCGCGACGCCATACCCGGGCGCGGAACCCGCGCTGGTGCAGGCCCAGTCCGTGCAGTCCGTGTACAACCCGACCCCGCCGGTGAGGCCTGCCGTCAGGAAGACGGCCGGCTGCTTGGGAATCGTCGCTGGAGCCGTGGGCCTCTTCTTGCTGGCGTGCGTCCTGTTCGTGGCTTTTGCCGATCGTTAGGAGTCAGCGGCGGCGATTGCGACGCGCCAAAGCGGTCTAGAAAACCAACCCGTTGACGCCCGTTTGGCGCGGTGCTATACCGACGGCGAACTCAGCGCTTATCAGGTGATGCTCGACCGCTATAGACGGATCGGGCAGGAGGTGGCGATGAACTGGATCAGGACCCATCGGGGCCACTCCCACGTGTGGGATGTGCCAATGAGTCGTCGTAGGTTCCTTGGCTCGGCTGCGCTTGCCGGCGGTGCGGCCGCGGCGGCCGGAATCTGGATGCCGGAGGTGGCGAGCGCGGCCGAGGAAGGGGTCACAACAGTCTTGCCTCGCCCGATTCCAGGCGGTGTGTCGCCGCTCGGAGTGTTCATCCACCACTTTCCGCCGGTGCCGGTGTTTCCGCCTGGACCGATCAATGAGCCGTCAGAGATCACCGATTTCAACGGCATGGTGGGTGTGTGCCGAGTCACCGGTGCGGGGACCGGCAAGGACCTCAAGACCGGCGCGACCACAAGGTTCAGCTACCAGGTCGATAACGGTTTCATGAGCGGCCTCTACGTTGGCGAGGACGGCCGCCGCCACCACGGGACGTTTGCCTTCGTCTGAATGGACTTGTTCACCGGAGCCGTAGGCTCCGGACAGGTTCACGACTTCAATCCCGGTATCCGCGAAAGCGGGTTGTTCTGGACCCAGCCAGTGTCCGAAGACGCCCTCGATGTCGACCTCGAGGATGGAACCGCGACGTTGGAAGTGGAAGACCTCGACGAGGAGGACTACCACACACTGGCCAATGCTCTTCACGACGGGCCTAGCGATTCCGCGAGTGTGTCGTTCGCAATGCGCTGGACAGGTGCAGGCGATTCGTTCCGCATGACCGACTCTGTACATGGGTTCAGAGGTCGATTCAGGCTCTGCACGGTCAAGATCGAGTGGTCGGCAAAAACCAATGATTTTGAGTTCGTCTCAGATCCGGCGAGCTCAACGGTCAATGTCAGGTCTGTGATCGGTCGCGAGCGAAACGGCGTTTTCTTCGCGTAGAGAAAAGGAGGGGGGCGGCGCGCGCGGGCTACTCCGCCGGTGTCGGTGGAGACCCGCCCGCTGCCGCGCGGTCGGCTAGAGCAGCCTCGGCTTCGCTCCCGACCAGGATGTCTTTCGCCTCGGCGTTTGCAGCGGCAAGCACCGACTTCTGGGTGTATTGCTGGGCGAGGCCGCGGTGAGCCTGCGTTGCCATGTCGGTCGGGAACTGCACCCAGGGAGAGTTCGGCGTTTCGCGAATCGCCACCACCTGATAGATCTGGAAGGTTTGTGCCGACTTGCCTTTCAGCTGAACGCCCGGCACCAGGTCGACGGCGATGTAGTCCTTGCACTCCTCGTAGGTAGGCTGGCCGATCAGCAGGTGGAAGGGCGGCGCATTGGCACAGAACCTCGCCGCGGTGTTGACCGTGTCGCCGAGCGCTGTGTACTGGATTCGGCTGCGCGAGCCAAGGTTGCCGACAACCGCCGGTCCGGTGTTGATGCCGATGCCCCACCGAACCGGCGGTAGTCCGTTTTCGAGAAGTCGGTGCTGGAGCTCCGGCGCGCGATTGATCAGGTCGTACGCGCAGCGAACAGCGAGCAGGGCGTGGTTCTTCTGGTCTCGAGGCGCGTTCCAGAACGCGACGATCTCGTCACCGACGTATTTGTCGATGGTGCCATCCCAGGTGAAGATGATTCCGCTCAGGTGGTCGAGGTACATCTGCACCAGCGTCGCCACGTCGTGCGCGGGCATCGACTCGGACATCGAGGTGAAGCCGCGGATGTCGACAAAGAGCAGCGTGATGTCCCGCCGCTCGCCCCCGCGCATGATGTCCTCCACGCCACCGCGCGTCTTCGCAAGCTGCGTCACTATCTCCGGCTTCAGGTACTGGCCGAAAAGCGACGTCACCTTTCGCCGCTCGCGATCTTCATAGAGGACTCGATACGCAGTGACCCCTGTGAACGTGAGACCCATGGCCAGCCACGGATGGAAGAGATCAGGTACGAAGCTGCTCGACGCAGCCAGAAACGCCATGCCGACCGTGAACACCACCAGGCCCAGGACGGTCGCGCCCAGGCCCCGAACCACCGATAGACGAGCCGCGATCAATGCAATCAGCAAGGCGAGCGCAATGATCACCAGGGCAACGACCCAGGGCGGCTCGAAGGTCAGCAGCTTCGAGGGGGCGCCCGGAGCAGGCGCGGCTCCATCGAGCATCTGCACGACGTTTGCGTGCAGCTCGACGCCCGCCATCGGCAGGGTGCCGTTGGTGCCGGCGCTGGTCACCACCAACTGGGAGTCGTTCACGCCGGACAGGTTGTAGGCACCGATCAACACGACGCTGCCTTTGATGATCTCAGGCGACACTGCGCCGCTCACCACATCGCTGAAATGCACGTACTGCCCGTTCTTCGCATAGTTGCCGGGCGGTCCTGAGAAATTGATGAGCGTGGAGCCGGTGCCGTCGACCTGAGCAGACCATATCGATCCGAACATCGCCCGATCTCCCGACTCCTGCAGTGTCGGTCCGGTCGAAGGATCCGCCCCGGCGCTGGCCGCACGGTAGGCCGCGAAAGCGAAGGTGTTGATCGTTGGCGTCGCACAGGTCCCGAGCGCGAAACACGTGGGCTGGACGAAGAGCGGTATCCGCCGGGCCACGCCATCAGAGTCAAGCTGCAGGTCGGTCGACGCAAGGATCACATTCTTGATCGGCTGCTGGCACCGGGCCTTGGGATCCGGGTTGCCATCCAGGCAGCGGAAAGGCTTCAGCGGGATCTCGTCGATGCCGGAGTCGGATTGCTGAATGAGCTTCCCGGTGCCGGTATCGAGGCCACTGGCCGGATACGACAGGACGACCGGGATGGTGCTGTCGCGGAGAGCGCGCGCGAACTGCGCGTCGCCCTGCGCATCCCGAGCATCCGGAAAGCTGACGTCGAAACCGACCACGGCCGCCCCGTCCTTCTCGAGGGTCTGCAGGGCGGCCGCGTAAACGGTGCGCGGAAGCGGGTACTGGCCGAGCGCATTCACGCTCTTGTTGTCGATACCGACGATGACGACCTGCTTGTCCGGATTCGTTGCGGAGACGAAGCGGTCCTCGGGATGGAGCGAGATGCTGACCAGGCAGCTCCCATTGTGGCTGTCGCATGCGACCTGCTGCGTGTAGAGCCAGAAGATCGAGCCGCTCAGGATCAGCGCGATGAGCACCGCGACGATGGTGCGATACGTGTACCAGTAGCGGATGTAGCGGCCCACGTCTCGCGGACCCGAGGTCCGCTGCATATTTCGCGGCATCGGCGGTCGGAGCCAAGGATAGGGTGGCGCGAGGAGGAGCGCATCAAAGATGCGTGACGACGATGCGCCAGGCCCCTAGACGCAGGCTTCAGCGCCGCGGCGCCAGCCGCCGCGCCCGACCGCCTAGGACGCGAAGATGCAAGGAACTCGGGGACCGCGAGACGAAAGGGCGGTGGGATCATATCTCCCCGTCTGCGGACTTGTGACACGATCCGGACGTGACCGTGAAGATCGGCATCGCGGGCTGGATCGACAAGTCGTTGATCGACTCAGGGCTCTTCTATCCGATGAACGCCAAGTCATCGGAGGAGCGCCTGCAGTTTTATTCGAGCGAGTTCCCGCTGGTCGAGGTCGACACCACCTATTACGGCATGCCGAAGAAAGAGAACTCGGACCTGTGGGTCGCGCGCACGCCGGCGGGCTTCACATTCGACGTCAAGTCGTTCTCTTTGTTCACCAACCACCCGACCAAACCGATGGCGCTGCCGAAAGACATACGGGAGCAGCTGCCGGAGAAGCTGCGCGAGAAGAACATCTATGTCGAGCAGATGCCACCAGAGCTCGTGGACGAGTCGTGGGACAGATTTCGCGAGGCCCTTGATCCGCTGCGCGCCGCCGGCAAGCTCGGAGCCGTCTTCTTCCAGTTCCCGCCCTGGTTCCTGCCGTCATCGCGGTCGCTCGCGTACATCGAGCAGTGTCAGGAGCGCATGTTCGGCTATCAGATCGCGGTCGAGCTTCGCAAGCCGGAGTGGATGGATGCGCGCCACCTCGAAGGCACGCTCGCCTTCTTGCGCTCACGTGACATTCCACTGATTGCCGTCGATGTGCCGCAGGGTCACCAAACAAGCATGCCGCCGGTCTACGACGTGACCTCCACGAAGGTGGCCGCGGTTCGTTTTCACGGACGCAACCACGAGACCTGGGACCTCAAGGGCGCCCCACCCAACCTGCGCTTTCGCTATGACTACTCGGACAAGGAGCTCCAGGACTGGGTGCCGCGGATCAAGGAGATGGAGAAATCTGCCAAAGAGGTCCACGCGCTGATGAACAACAACTACTCGAACTACTCGGTCAAGAACGCCAAGCAGCTTCAGAAGCTGCTGGAGGCCTGGCAGAAATAGTTCAGCCGTCGCGAGGCGGCCGGCCGCTGCCGCTCAGGCCGGGCGATTTGAGCCGCCGCGCCTCGCCGATGCTGTGATCGACGAGCCCGCCGAAAACAGGCTCAGCCAGATGGATGAGCCGGATCGGAAAGACCATCGCGTCGCGCCGCGGGAAACGAGCGGTTCGCACTATGAGCCTGGCCACCCAAGAAGCCGGGTATTGCGGCCCGATGGGCTCCTCCGGTGCGGCGAAGAATTCGCTCTTCGTCGAAGCGGGGTAGACGACGCAAACCTTCACGCCGGTCCCGGAAAGCTCGCCACGCAGCGCATGCGATAGACCAACCACTGCATGCTTGGTGGCCGAGTAGACCGCGGAGTAGGGCGCGGCCCTGAAACCCAACACCGAGGCGACGTTGATGATCACTCCCTGCCGGCGCTCGAGCATGTCCGGCAGCGCCGCCTGCGTCGTGGTGATCACGCCGGCCAGGTTCGTGGCGACCAGCTCGTCCACTTTCTCCTCTGGCATCTCATCGAGCCGGCCCATCCAGCCGACGCCGGCGTTGTTGACGAGCACGTCGATCCGGTCATGGTCGCGTAAGGCCGCCGCCACGAAGGAGCGGGCGTCGGCCCGCCGCCCGACGTCCAGCCGGCGCGTGCTCACGTCCGGCGAACCCAGCTGGCGGCATCTCTCCGCGACGGCGTTCAAGCGATCGACGCGCCGGGCACCCAGCGCGAGGCGAGATCCTTTGCGGGCAAACGCCTGCGCTGTCGCCTCGCCGATCCCGCTCGACGCGCCGGTTATGGCCACGACCGCCCCCTTCAACCGCACACCGCAAGAATAGGTGCGCCCGTAGAATCGCGACTATGAAGGCCGCCGTCTATGGAGGCGAGCGCGAGGTCCACGTCACCGACGTCCCCAAGCCGTCGATAACGCGGTCGACCGAGGCCCTTGTGAAAGTGACGCTGGGCGCGATCTGCGGGAGCGACCTTCACATCTACCACGGCAACATCCCGATGAGTCCGGGGAAGGTGCTCGGCCACGAATTCGTCGGAGTGGTCGAGGACGTCGGCGCTGAGGTCAAGCGCTTCAAGCCCGGCGATCGCGTGGTGTCGAGCTTCTTCACCTCATGCGGGGTCTGCGCCTATTGCCGGAGGGGCTGGTTCAACCAGTGCGTAGACAAGGCCACATTCGGGTTCGGCGAGTACTACGGCGACCTTGGCGGAGGCCAATCCGAATACGTCGTCGTGCCCCTGGCGGACCACTCGATGGAGCCCATCCCATCGGGCATGAGCGATGAGCAGGCGATTTTCGTCGGTGACATCCTCGCCACCGGCTACTTCGGCGCAGAGCGGGCCGAGATCAAACCCGGCGATTCGGTGGCCGTAATCGGGGCCGGCCCTGTCGGGTTGATGGCCACGATGTGCGCCCAGTTGTTCGGGCCGGCGCGCACCTTCGTGGTCGACATGGTGGACTCCCGCCTGGAGATCGCGCAGGAGTTGGGCGGTATCCCGATCAACGCCAGGGACGTCCATCCCGTCTCGAAGATCCAGGAGGAGACGGGCGGGCTGGGGGCCGATGCCAGCATCGAATGCGTGGGCGTCGAGTCAGCCGTAGACACCGCCATCCGCAGCCTGCGCGGCGGTGGCACGATCTCCATGGTTGGCGTGCCCAGCGTCGTGTCGGGCGACTTCCCGTACCTCGACATGTGGCTCAAGTCGCTTACCTTCCGCGCCGGTTGGTGCAACGTGCAGGCGTACATGAGGCCGCTGCTGGACCTGATCGCCGCCGGGCGCATCAAGCCGGACATGATCATCAGCCACCGCATGAAGCTAGACCAGGCCGCGGAGGCCTACCGCATGTTCGACGCCCGCGAAGCCACGAAGATAGTCCTGACCCCGTAGATATTTAGTGGGGCTCTAGGCCGGATTTACTCCGGCCGTCCCAAAGCCTGCACCTTCAAGACGCCACCCAGCGTCGCCGAGGAGAGGGGTTGGCCCGCGAAGGGGACAGCTGTCCCCACCGCGCTTAAAGATAGTCCTCACGCCTTAGTCCACTGCGCCGGCGCCGGCCGAATGGTCCAGCGCCATGAGGTAGCCCCGCGCGCGTTCCGTCAGCGGGTAGCGGTTCTCGAGCTCATGAAAACCAGCCCCGTGGTCGCTGTGCTCCAGGTGCGCGAGCTCGTGCACGAGCAGGTAGTCGAGGACCCATTCGGGGAGCGCAGCCGCCCTCTTGGCGATCCGGATCGCGCCCGTCGTGAAGGTGCAGCTGCCCCACAGGTTCGACATCTCCACGAACTCGATGGACGCCCATCGCAGCCTGCCGCCGAAATGCTTCTGGTTGAGGGCTGCGGCGCGCCCAGCCAGCCTTTCGTCGGATGGACGCGATCTCTCCGCACGCCGTTGGAGCCGCCGGCTCATTACCTCGGCCCACCGCAAGCGGTCCGCTTGCGACATCCAGTCGGGCACCAACAGTTCGAGGACGCCGGCACGAAGCCGGGCGGCGACGGTCCGGCGACGCCGCCGAGTGGCGACGATGCGAATGGGCGGCGGTGACGTGCTGGGAAGACTGTTCAAAGCGTTGTGCTCCGGTGTTGCGAGGACGGATTTGTTGACCGCGATTCTAGGCGTGGGTGGCCGGCCATGGAAACCCGGCGTGTTAAGGGCGTTTTCCCGGACGCTAGGATTGCGACCAACCCGTGCCCAGAAGCCTCGTCATCGGTAACGGCAACACGCTCATCGGATTCGATGCCACGTATTCGGTGCGCGACATCTACTTTCCGCGCGTCGGAGATGCGAACCAGACCATGGGCAATCTGTGCCGAACCGGGCTCTTCATCGATGGCAAGTTCGCCTGGCTCGACGATCCCGATTGGCAGCGCCACCTCGGCTATGTCGAGGATTCGCTGGTCACCGACGTCGTTCTCCAACACGCGAAGCTCGGGATCACGGTCAAGTTCGCGGATTACGTCGACCTGGCACGCAACTGGTTCATTCGCAACGTCGAGGTGACGAGCCCAACCGGTTTCAATGTCGGGCGCATTTTCTTCCACTACGACTGGTACATCGAGGGCTCGGACATCGGCAACACGGTCGCCTATGACCCTCGACATCGCGGCGTCATCGCCTACAAGAGCAACCGTTATTTCCTCATCGGCGGGAATTCGGGCCCCGAGTTCGGCATCGATACCTGGGCCTGCGGAAAGAAAGGCAACGGGCTTTTGGGGACATGGGTTGATGCCGAGGACGGAGTGCTCGGCCGGAACCCGATCGAGCAGGGCTCCGTCGATTGCACCGTTGGCTTCGACTTGGGACCTGGCGCTGCCGGAGAGACCCGCTCATTGACGCACTGGGTGTGCATGGGCGCGCGCCTGAGCGAGGTTTCGGCTTACGGGCAGGATCTCATCATCGGCCGCGGCCCGAGCCTCTACCTGGGACGAACCCGTACCTACTGGCAAGTGTGGTGCGAGAAGGATCATCGCCATATCGACGAAGAGCTGGGCTCGGACGTAACCCAGCTCTACCGGCGCAGCATTCTCACCGCGCGCACACACGTCGACAATCACGGCGGCATCATCGCTTCGACCGACTTCGACATCACGAAGTTCGCGCGCGACACGTATGCCTACGCATGGCCGCGTGACGGCGCGCTGGTTGCCAACGCCCTCGACCGCGCGGGACATGAAGACGCCACCCGGCAGTTCTTCACGTTCTGCCAGGAATCGCTGGTCGAGGAGGGCTTTTTCCTCCACAAGTACACCCCGTATGGCCTCCCGGGCAGCTCATGGCTGCCGTGGATCGACAGCGCCGGCGCCCGCAGGCTGCCCATCCAGGAAGATGAGACCGGCCTGGTGCTCTGGGCCCTGTGGCAGCACTACAGGATTCACCGCAACCTGGACTTCGTGGTCGGCCTCTACACGTCGCTGATCCTTCCGGCTGCCGACTGGATGGTCTCGTACGTCGACCAGAGGAACGGTTTGATTCAGCCATCCTGGGATCTGTGGGAGGAGCGTTGGGGCGTCCACGCCTTCACGGTCGGCGCGGTCTGGGCCGGGCTCGACGCGGGCCGCAGCTTTGCCGAGCTCTTCGGCGACGGGCCGGCCGCACTGAGGTACCGCAACGCCGCCGAACGCCTCAAGGAAGCCACGGACACACACCTGTACGCGGCGGACCTCGGTCGATTCGCCAGGCGTATCGCCGTCGAAGACGACGGCACCATGACCGTCGACATGGTCATCGACAGCGCCATCTGCGGCCTGTGGCGATTCGGCATGTACCCACCCGACGACGCGCGCATCACCCAGACAATGGTTGCCATCGGAGACCAGCTCGCTAACCACGCCGCCGCCGGCGGGTTCGCGCGCTACAAGGACGATCCTTATTTCAGGGTCGAGCCGGACACCACAAAGGTGACCGGCAATCCGTGGTTCATCTGCACGCTCTGGATGGCGCAGTGGTACATCGCGGTCGCAAAGACCACGCATGACTTGAAGTCCGCACGCGACATCATCAACTGGGTGGTGGCGCACCAGATTTCGGGCGGTTTGCTGTCCGAGCAGCTCGACCCCAACACTGGCGCGCCTCTCTCGGTGTCGCCGCTGACGTGGTCGCATGCCGAGCTGATCAACACCGTCGACGAGTTCTGCCGAAAGTCGGAACGTTTGAGGCGCTCGTCGCTCGCGACGCTACCGCCGACCCCGAAGAGCACCTGACCTGGAGCGTTAAAGCGGAATGTTTCCGTGCTTGCGGGGCGGGCGCTCGACAGTCTTGCGCAAACCGATGTCGAGGCCCCGGATGAGCGCCCGGCGCGTCTCGCTCGGCTCGATCACATCGTCGATGTAACCGCGCTCGGCGGCTACGTACGGGTTGGCGAACCTCGTTGTGTATTCGGAGACCAGCTCCTTGCGCCTCAAAGCCGGATCGGGCGCTGACGCGAGGTCGCGCTTGTAGATGATGTTCACCGCCGCGTCCGGACCCATGACCGCTATCTCTGCTGTGGGCCAGGCGAGGTTGAGGTCGGCGCCCATCTGCTTGGGCGACATGACGCAGTAGGCGCCGCCGTAGTCCTTGCGCGTGATCACGGTCAGCTTGGGCACAGTTGCCTCGGCGTACGCGTACAGCAGCTTCGCCCCGTGCCGGATGATGCCGCCGTGCTCTTGGTCGCGGCCCGGCAGATAACCTGGCACGTCGACAAGGGAGACGATGGCGATCCCGAACGCATCGCAGAAACGAATGAATCGCGCCGCTTTCACCGACGCATTGATATCGATTGCGCCGGCAAGGACCTTCGGCTGGTTGCCGACGATTCCGACCACGTGGCCGCCCAACCGCCCGAAGCCGACGATGATGTTCGGCGCAAAAAAAGGTTGGACCTCGAAGAACTCGCGATCGTCGAGGATGCGGCCCACGACGTCGCGCATGTCGTAAGGCTTGTTCGGCGCCTCGGGCACGATTGTCTGCAGCTCGGGGTCGGCGCGTTCGGGGTCGTCGGTCGTGGGCAGGTACGGCGGGCGCTCGCCGTTGCTCGACGGAAGGTACGAAAGCAGCCGGCGCACGCCGGCCGCACAGGCTTCCTCGGTCTGCGGCAGAAAATGCGCGACGCCTGAGGTCACGTTGTGCACGTTGCCGCCGCCGAGCTCCTCGAAATTGACGTGCTCTCCCGTGACCACGCGGATGACCTCTGGCCCGGTGATGAACATGTATCCCTGGCCGGCCACGATGAAGATGAAGTCCGTGATGGCCGGGGAGTAAACGGCCCCGCCGGTGCAGGGCCCGGCGATGACGCTGATCTGCGGGATCACGCCGGATGAGCGCACGTTCCGGTAGAAGATGTCGGCGTAGCCCGCAAGCGCCACGACGCCCTCCTGGATGCGCGCTCCGCCCGAGTCGTTGATGCCGATGATCGGGACTCGGTTGCGCAGCGCGAGCTCCTGGACCTTGACGATCTTCTCGGCGGTGACCTCCCCCAGCGAGCCGCCGTAGACCGTGGCGTCATAGGAGTAGACCGCGACGGCCCGCCTGTCGATCTCTCCGAAGCCGGCCACGACCCCATCGCCGGGGATCTTCTTGTCTTCCATCCCAAAACCCTGGGCTCGATGGGTGGCGAACATGTCGAGCTCCACGAAGGTGCCCTCGTCGACGAGCATCTCGATCCGTTCACGGGCGCTCGCCAACCCACGCGCGCTCCGCCTGTTGGCGGCAGCGTTCTCAGAGTGCAGAGCCTGGTAACGGCGCTTGCGGTACTGGTTGATCTTCTGCTCGGAAACCGATGCCGGACCGCGCTCCGGCGCCTCGACACCTTCGACCGTTGGAGTCGTCCGGCGAACGGGTGACATGCTCTTTGGCTTGGGGGCGGCCATACCGCATATCGTAGGCGCCGTGCCCGAGTACGGCCCTCGGCTGGATCTGGACCGAGCGATGACGCTGCGTCAATTGCGCACCTTCAAGGCAGTGGCCGACCTCAGCAGTTTCAGCCTCGCCGCGCAGCAGCTTCGGCTCAGCCAGCCGTCGGTTTCCTACCAGGTCAAGGAGCTCGAGGAGACGCTCGGCCTGCCGCTGCTGGACCGCCTCGGCAAGCGTGTGCAGCTGACCGAGGCGGGCAAGGTCCTGTACGGCTACACGCGCCGCACGCTCGATGTTCTCGATGAAGCCGCGCTGGAACTGGAGGAGATACGCGGGATCAAGCGCGGCAACCTTCGGGTCGGGGCGAGCACAACGGTCGGCATCTACATCCTGCCCGCCGCGCTGGGTGCGTTCAAGAAACTGCATCCCGGGCTTGTCATCTCTCTCGAGATAGGGACACGCGCGGGCGTACAGGAGCAGGTGCTCCGCAGCGAGCTGGATCTCGCCGTTGTCGGCCCGGCGCTCAAGGACCCCGATCTCGCGATCACTCCTTTCCTCGCGGATGAGCTTGTTGTCGTCGCACCCGCGAACTTTCCCCTTCCTCGCAAAGGCGCGATCACGCTCAAAGACCTCTCGGACCAACCGTTTGTGATGCGAGAGTCCTCGTCAGGAAGCCGCTCGGCGCTCGAGAAGGCGGCGCGCAAAGCCGGAGCCAGGCTTCACGTCGCGATGGAGCTTGGTTCCAACGGCGCCATCAAGCACGCTGTCGAGTCGGGTCTCGGGCTCGCGGTCCTTTCGCGATACGCATGCGTGCTGGAACTGGCGAGCGGCCGGCTGGTGGAGCTCGACGTCCGAGGTTTTCCCATCCGCCGCGACTGGCACATCGTTCACCTGCGCAGGCGGCGGCTGCCGACCTCGGTGCAGTCGTTTATCGCTTTCTTGAAGGATCCCGTGTGGCTTGCCCGCGACGGCCGGCGCGGTCCCTCCTCGCCACCAACCGACTAGGTGCAGGGACTGCGCAGAGCCGCGATCGACCTGTTCACCAGGCCGGTCTTCTACTGGGCGCTGGCCGCAGTCTTCTGGATCAGGGTCGCCGTGCTGACGGCGCTCACGCCGCGCCGCCCCGACACCGAAGGGATGTGGGAGGGGGCGCGTGCCTACCTGACCGATCCAGCCCACATGTACGACGCGGCCGCGGCATACCTCGCGCGCACTCATGTCATCGCGCCGCCCGGCAGCCTCGCCGCTTTTGTGAGCCCGCCACCAGTGGCGGCGCTGGCCATCCCAGTCGCGTGGCTCCCGAAAGGCGCGGCCGTTCAGGTGTGGACAGTGCTCGATGCCGCCGCTTTGATCGCCGCCCTCGTGCTCGTTTACCTCGCGATCGCCCCGCGGCACCGGCTCGCGGCTCCAATCTTCTGGCTGCTCGCGGCCTTCTTCCCGCCAGTCTTCGCCGACGTCGGAGCTGGGCAGCGCGGCGGCGTCCTCCTGCTTGGCGCGGCCGCGTCGATTTGGCTAGAGGCGGGCCGGCCGGCGCTTGCGGGTTCGGTTGGGGGTCTGGTCGCCGCGCTGAAGTACTACCCGGCGGCGATGATCATCGGTCCGCGCCCGTCGCACCGAATTCGATACGCGGTGAGCCTCTTCGCGGTTCTCGTGGTCGTCACCGCGGTCACCTTCATACCGCTCGGGTTGGGCGGCACCCTGCATTACTACCAGCACGTGCTGATCCCGTCGCTGGCATCGCACAACTCCGACTGCGCCTACGACTCGGTTCGCACGCTGTTCACGCGAACCGTCGGCGGCGAGGCATACCTGCAGCCCACCGCCAACGGATACGTGCTCGTGACTTCTCCCATCCAGCTGCCCGGGCTCGCCCTTTTCTTGTCTTACGCAAGCGCGATCGCATTCGGCCTCGGCGCCGTTTGGGCGGCCTGGCGCAGCGGCTGGAACGCGCCTTATGGCATGTCACTTGGCTTCGCGCTCGGAGCGCTCATCCCCAACGAGGTGTGGCCGTACCAGTGGCTGCCGCTGCTGCCTCTCATCCTGCTGCTGGCGGTGCGCGCCCTCGAAAGACGGCGCACGATCACGCTCGTCTTGCTCGGCATCTTCTTGCTCGGCTTCGTGCGGCAGCCATGCGACCTGTTCTTTCCCAATCTCTGGACGCTGGCGGGGATCGCCGTCTTCGTTTTGGGGCTGTGGGAGAATCGGATCTTCCGCTCTTCGATGGTCTAGGAGGACTGCGAATGCCGGTCAACGCTCACGTCAGCTTCACCTGGGTTGGGCACGGCACCTGGAAGGTGCGCAGCGCCAAACAGAAGGAAATCATCATCGACCCGTGGGTGATGAACAACCCGGTGGCGCCTGAGGCGTTGAAGAAGGTCGACAAGTGCGACCTCATGCTGATCACGCACGGTCACTTCGACCACATTCACGACGCGCTCGAGATCGCGCGCGCGACCAAGCCGACGATCGTGAGCAACTTCGAGATCACGAGCTGGCTGGGGTCGAAGGGCATCGAGGGAAGCACGCTCATCGGCGGCAACCAGGGCGGCACGATCGATGTCGGGGGCATCAAGATCACGCTGGTCCACGCGGAGCACTCATGCGGCATCTCCGACGGCGCGCAGATCGTGTACGGCGGCGAAGCGTGCGGGATGGTGATCGAGTTCGAGAACGGCTTCACGATCTACTTCGCCGGGGACACGGATGTGTTCGGAGACATGGCGTTGATCGCTGAGCTGAGCCATTTCGACGTCGCGTTCCTACCCATCGGCGACTTCTACACGATGGGGCCGGCTCGGGCTGCGAAGGCGGTTTCGCTGCTGGGCGTCAAGACCGTGGTGCCGATGCACTTCGGCACCTTTCCGCCGCTCATCGGGCGGCCCGCCGCCCTTCAGGAGCTGGTCGGGTCTGCCGTCGAGGTCCTCGACATCAAGCCGGGCGACACGATCTAACGGCAGCCGCCGGCTCGCGCCCCTGCTAGCGTGGTTCCGATGAAGTTCCGCTATTCCCGGTGGGACGGTACGCAGCGCCTGGACGACCTCGATGCAGGCGACGTCCTCGACGCCCTGTCCGACGACCTCATGAACTACGGCGACCTCAACGCCGCCCTGCAGCGCCTGCTTCGTTGGGGCGCACCGAACATGCCCGGCCTGGAACAGCTCTTGAAACAGCTCCGCGAGGCGCGCGAGCGTGAGCTGGGCCGCTACAACCTCGACTCCACCGTCGAGAAGCTGCGCGAAGAGGTGCAAGACGTCATCGACACCGAGCGTGGCGGGATCGACCGGCGGGTCAACGAGGCCGCGACGCCAGAAGCACAGAAGCTGATGGATCGGATCGCCAAGCAACGACGCGAGCAGCTGGATCGCCTGCCTGACGATCTCGGAGGACGAGTCAAGTCACTGCGCGACTACGAGTTCGTCGATGACGCGGCCCGCCAGAAATTCGAGGAGCTCATGCAGAAGCTCCAGAAGCAGATGGTCGACCAGATGTTTCAGGGCCTCAAGGGTTCCATCGAGCAGATGCAAGGGCAGGACCTGTCGCGCGTCCGCGACATGGTTCGCGAGCTCAACAAGATGCTCGAGGACCGCATGGAGGGTCGCACACCCGACTTCAACGGCTTCATGGAGCGGTTCGGCGACATGTTCCCGCCCGGCATCAACAGCCTCGACGAGCTGCTGGAGCACCTGCAGCGTCAGATGGCCCAGATGCAGTCTCTGCTGCAGAGCCTCAGCCCCGAAGCGCGTGAGGAGCTGCGCCAGATGATGGACGCGCTCCTCCAGGACGACTCATTGCGCCTGGAGCTCGCGCGGCTCTCCGGATTCATGCAGGCGATGATGCCGCCCTCGGAGATGGCAGAGCGCTACCCGTTCTTCGGCGACGATCCCCTGTCGATGGGCGAGGCGATGGGCCTCATGGAGCGCCTTCAGCAGATGGACCGGCTCGAGTCGCAGCTCGAACGGGGCAGCTTCCGCCCCGACGACGTCGACCGTACCCTCGCCCGGGAGCTGCTTGGCGACGAGGCCAGGCAAGCCCTCGACCAGTTGCGAAAGCTGACCGAGGTGCTCGAAAAGGCCGGGTATGTCGAGCGCAAGGGACGCCGGATGGAGCTCACACCGCGCGGCATGCGGCGAATCGGGCAGTCGGCGCTGCGCGACATCTTCGACCAGCTGAAGAAGACCCGCATGGGCCAGCACCAGCTGTTCCGGGGTGGCATCGGCAACGACGCGTCGGACGAGCTCAAGGACTACGAGTACGGAGATCCGTTCCTGCTCGACTTGAAAGAGACGCTCTTCAACTCGCTGGTTCGCGAAGGCCCCAAGGTGCCGGTGAGGCTCGACGCCAAGGACTTCGTCGTGCACAGGACCGAGCACGTCACCCAGGCGTCGACTGTGCTCATGATCGACATGAGCCGCTCGATGTTCCTACGCGGCTGCTTCCTCGCAGCGAAGAAGGTGGCCATCGCCCTCGACTCGCTCATCCGCAGCCAGTACCCGCGCGACTCGCTCTACGTGGTCGGGTTCTCAAACTACGCGGTCGAGCTCAAGCCGCAGACGCTGCCGCAGCTCGCGCTCAACGACTATGTGTACGGAACCAACATGCAGCACGGGTTCCAGCTCGCGCGGTCGCTGCTGGCCAAGCACCGCGGAAACCGCCAGATCATCATGATTACCGACGGCGAACCCACTGCTCACATCGACGAGGACAACGGACGCGCCTACTTTGCGTATCCGCCGACTTTCAAGACGATTCAGCAGACGCTTCGCGAGGTGCGCCGCTGCACCCGTGATCGAATCGTCATCAACACGTTCATGCTCGAGCGAGGCCCGTACCTGACCGAGTTCATCAACCAGATGACTCGGATCAACAAGGGCCGAGCGTTCTTCGTCTCACCCGACCGGCTGGGAGAGTACGTCCTGGTCGACTACGTCAGCGGGAAGCAGCGCCGGAGGGCGAGCAGCCGCCGGTCCCGAATCGCCTAGTTCACCTCCCCGCCCCGAGGGGAGGTCGGCCTGCTCGCGAAGCGAGCCGGCCGGGTGGGGGAGTCGCACTTACCCGGACGGGTTGGTGGTTCAGATGCTTATGATCGGGACGTGCCCGCCAGGCAGACGATTGAATGAAAACCGCCCCTAGGCGCTCCGACGTGGGGGGCGCTCCTGGCGGGTCATCCGAGCGGCGCAACCTCAGCCCCGCCGCCCTTTATGAGCACGCGATCCGCCGCGACGAAGGTGTGATCATGTCCACCGGCGCTCTGACCGCCGAGACCGGCAAGCACACCGGCCGCTCGCCGAAGGACAAGTTCTTCGTCAAGGAGCCGACCAGCCAGGACGCGATCTGGTGGCAGGCCAACCAGCCGATCGCACCCGCGAAATTCGATTCCTTGCTCAAGCGGATGCAGGAGTTCATAGACACGCATGACGTGTTCACGCAGGACGTCTTCGCGTGCGCTGATCACCGGCACCGGCTTCGCGTACGGGTGATCACCGAGCTCGCCTGGCACAGCCTGTTCGCCCGCAACCTTTTCATAAGGCCGAACGCCGACGAGTTGATGGGCTTCGAGCCGGACTTCACGGTCATCTCGCTGCCTTCGGTGAAGGCTGACCCGAGCGTGGACGGCACCCGCACCGAAACGTTCATCCTCGTCAACCTCGCCAAGCGGATCGTGATCATCGGTGGCACCGAGTACGCGGGCGAGATCAAGAAGTCGATATTCACCGCGCTCAACTACTTGCTGCCGGCCGCCGGCGTGTTTCCTATGCACTGCTCGGCGAACGTGGGCAGCGGTGGTTCTGACGTGGCGCTGTTCTTCGGGTTGAGCGGAACCGGCAAGACCACGCTTTCGGCCGACCCCTCACGGCGCCTCATCGGCGACGACGAGCACGGCTGGAGCGACATCGGGATCTTCAATTTCGAGGGTGGCTGCTACGCGAAGACGATCCGCATCCGCAAGGAGTCAGAGCCCGAGATCTACGCCGCGACAGAAAGCTTTGGCACTATCCTCGAAAACGTCGTCTACGACCCGCGGACGCGCGTGCCCGACTACGACTCGGAAGAGAAGACTGAGAACACGCGCGCCGCTTACCCGGTCGACCTCATTCCGAATGCAGTCCTCTCCGGCACAGGCCGGCACCCCAACAACGTGATCTTCCTTTCGGCCGATGCATACGGCGTCCTGCCGCCGGTCGCACGCCTCGATGAGGACCAGGTCCGCCACTACTTCCTGTCCGGCTACACCGCCAAGGTGGCCGGCACTGAGCGCGGGGTGACCGAACCCGAGCCCATCTTCAGCACCTGCTTCGCAGCGCCCTTCCTCGTGTTGCCGCCGGAGCGGTACGCGGACATGCTCATCGAGCGCGTCAACGGCCACCACTCGGACGTATGGATGCTCAACACGGGCTGGGTCGGTGGGCCGTACGGGGTCGGCCAGCGGATGTCCATCGCCCATACCCGCGCCATCGTTCGTGCGGTCGTGCAGGGCAGGCTGCACGATGTCGCGACCCACGCCGATCCCATTTTCGGATTGCAGATCCCGGACATGGTCCCGGACGTGCCGACAGAGGTCCTCGATCCACGCGCGACATGGGCAGACCCCGAGGCATATGACCGGCAGGCCAAAAAGCTGCGCGCGAAGTTCGAGGAGAACATGCGCAACATCGGCAAGAGGGCTTCGACCGCGGGCTAGTGGCCGAGGCCCCGGAAGCTCCTAGCATCTTCATCGGCCCGGGCGGCCGGGCGCCGTCTCACCCCGGGGAAGCTGACCATTCCGCGGGGGCCCCGAGAGAGGCGCTGAAGCCAGCGTCACGGCGCCCGGCGCTGCCTCGCTGCCCCCGCGACCACGGCGCGGGGACCCCAAAGGATGCGCTCTTTGGCGCGCCACCCCTTCCTTGGCTCCGGCCGCCGGTGCCGCGAATATGCGGCGGACCTCCGGGTCCCGGCCACTGATGCGCGTTGCCATAGTTGGCAGCCGGCGGTTCTCGAATCCGGAGCGGGTCACCGAGTACGTGAACTCTTTGCCTGCGCGCGCCTCAATCATCACCGGCAGCGCCAGCGGGGTCGATGCGGCCGCCACCAAGGCCGCTCGGGCCAAGGGCATCGCGATCCAGGTGCTTCCGGCATCGTTCGACGAGCTCAATGATGCGAGCAAGTCGACAGCTCGCAATCAGAGGCTCGTGGATGCGTGCGACGTACTGGTCGCGTTCTGGGACGGTGAATCGAAGGGAACGCGCGCAACGGT
>DASVEP010000158.1:0-3545 GCA_036380475.1 Candidatus Dormiibacterota bacterium | reverse complement strand
CGCCACATACGAGAAGGTTCTGAACCGGCTTGCGTCGCGCGCCAAGCTCGAAGGTTTTCGGCCTGGACGCGCGCCGCGGGCCCTGGTCGAGGCCCGGCTCGGCCCGGCGGCTATTCGAGAAGAGGTGGTCGAGGCGATCGTGCCCGAGGTCGTCCAACAGGCCCTTCGTGAGAGGTCGATCAACCCGATCGACAACCCCGACGTCGAGGTCGTGGAGCTGGAGCGAGGCCGGCCGGCGAAGTTGAAGGCGAAAGTGAGCGTGATGCCGGAGGTCACGCTTGGCGACGCGACCTCGCTCAACGTGGTCACTCCATCTGTCGAGGTCACCGACGAGATGCTCGCGCGCCGGCTCGACGATGTTCGCGAGCCGATGGCGGAGATCACGCCGGTCGAACGCGAGGCCAGAGCTGGTGATGTGGCGGTGATCGACGTCGAGGTTGAGGCCGATGGCGCAGTCGTCCCGTCCGAGTCGCGGCAGGCGATGGAGGCAGAGTTGAAAGAAGGAGTCCTGCTGCCGGAGCTCTACGAGGCGATTAAAGGCGCCAAGGTCGGCGAGACCAGATCGGTCACAGTTAAGTTTCCCGATGACTACGGCGAGCCGTTGCTCGCCGGCAAAGACGGCACCATCAAGGCCACTCTCCAGGGCGTGAAAGAGAAGGTTTTGCCGGCCCTCGACGATGCGCTCGCGAGCCAGCTAAGCGGTGGCAAATATGAAACCGTCGACACGTACAGGAGCTCAGTGCGCGAGCAGTTGGAGGAATCGGCGAGGGCCGTGTCACAGATGGCCCGCGAGCAGGCGATCGTGAAAGCGCTGGTCGATGCATCTGCGGTCGACATCCCTGACGCCCTGGTGGATCGCGAGCTCGCAAGCCATCTCGATTCGCTCGACCGAAGCCTGCACCGCCAGGGTCTTCGCCTGGATCGCTACCTCGAGTACCTCGGCAAGACTCCCGAGCAGTGGATCGCGGATGAGAGGCCGGAAGCCGAGGCGCACGTGAAGGTCGACCTGGTGCTGGACGAGTTTGCGCGACGCGAGAAGATCGAGCCTTCCGACGAAGAGGTGACTGCATACATAGAGGAGCAGGCGGCTGCCGACGAAGAGCTGAAGGGCCGTCTGGACGAGTTGAAGAAGGGCCCCAACTCCCGCCGCTACTTCGCTTCGAGGCTGCGCCGGCTCAGGGTCCTGGAGCGCCTGGGCGAGGTCGCGGGCCCCGGAACACCGGTCCAGACTTGACGGAATCCAGGGATGGGCTGTCTAGAATGGGATGGTGCCTGACATGAACCGCATCGAGCGCCCGGCCGCCTACCTGGTCCCGATGGTGGTCGAGAACACGGGGCGCGGCGAGCGCGCCTTCGACATCTACTCTCGACTGCTGAAGGACCGCATCGTTTTCATCGGTACGCCCATCGACGACCAGGTCGCGAACCTCGTCGTCGCTCAGCTTCTCTTCCTGCAGTCAGAGGACCCCGAGAAGGAGATCTCTCTGTACATCAACAGTCCGGGCGGTCAGGTCACCGCCGGGTTGGCCATCTACGACACCATGCAGTACATCCGGCCCCCGGTCTCGACGATCTGCATTGGCATGGCCTATTCGATGGCCGCAGTGCTGCTCGCCGGTGGAGCGCACGGCCGGCGCTACGCGCTGCCGCACGCGAACATCCTCATCCACCAGCCGTGGGGCGGGATGCAGGGACAGGCCAGCGACATCCAGATTCACGCCAAGGAGATCCTGCGCACGCGCGAGCAGCTGAACCAGATACTCGCCCGCCACACCGGCCAGAAGCTGGAGAAGGTCACGCAGGACACCGAGCGCGATTATTTCTTGACGTCGGACTCGGCCAAGGAGTACGGCCTGATCGACGACATCATCCTCACGCCGGCCAAGCCGGCCGACAAAGAGAAGGAAAAAGAGAAGGAGAAGGAGAAGGTCGCCGTCACCCCATGATCTTTCGCAGAAAGGGCAAGAGTGGTGAGGTCAAGCGGCACAAGCCGAAATGCTCTTTCTGCGGCAAGGCTCAGGGACAGGGTGGGGTGCGGCTGATCGCGGGCTCGGGTGTTTTCATCTGCAGCGAGTGCATCAGCCTTGCCAATGAGATTCTGTGGGGCCATAATCCCCCGGCGCCGGCTTCCTCATGATGAATACCCCTAGGAACCAATGAACGAACGAGAAGACCGCCGACGCTACACACGCTGCTCGTTCTGCGGCAAAGGCCAGGACCAGGTGCGCAAGCTGGTCGCGGGCCCTGGGGTTTTCATCTGCGACCAGTGCATCGACCTCTGCCAGGAGGTCCTCGAGGACGACAACCGGTCCGCCGGCACGAAGAAGCAGAAGACAGGCTTCATCCCGAACCCCAAGACGATCTGCGCGGCGCTCGACCAGTATGTGATCGGCCAGGACCGTGCCAAGAAGGTGCTGTCCGTCCAGGTCTACAACCATTACAAGCGCATCTCCGCCTCCAAGTCGGTCGGCGACGTTGAGCTGACGAAGTCGAACGTGCTTCTCGTCGGACCCACCGGCTGTGGCAAGACCTACCTCGCCCAGACCCTCGCGAAGATTCTCGACGTGCCGTTTGCGATTGCCGACGCGACCAGCCTCACCGAGGCCGGCTACGTCGGCGAGGACGTCGAGAACATCCTGCTCCGGCTCATCCAGGCCGCCGACTTCGATATCAGCCGCGCCGAGCGCGGGATCATCTACATCGACGAGATCGACAAGATCGCGCGCAAGTCCGACAACCCGTCGATCACTCGCGACGTCAGCGGCGAGGGCGTGCAGCAGGCTCTGTTGAAGATCCTCGAGGGCACGGTCGCGAACGTCCCGCCTCAGGGCGGTCGCAAGCACCCGCACCAGGACTTCATCCAGATCAACACCACCAACATCCTTTTCATCTGCGGTGGCGCTTTCGATGGACTGGAGAAGGTTGTCGAGCAGCGCATCGGCCGGCGCAACATCGGATTCGGGGCACCGCATACCAAGATCGAGCGCAAGGCTGTCTCAGAGACCCTCAAGCAGATGCAGCCGCAGGACCTCTTGAAGTACGGGTTCATCCCCGAGTTCATCGGCCGCCTGCCGATCATCGTGACGCTCCACCACCTCGACCAGCAGGACATCGTCCGCATCCTCACCGAGCCGAAGAACGCGCTGGTGAAGCAGTACCAGAAGTTCTTCTCTCTGGACAACGTGGAGCTCGTCTTCCAGAAAGGCTCGCTCGATGCCATAGCGGAGCTGGCGCTTCTTCGAGGCACGGGTGCGCGCGCTTTGAAATCGATCATCGAGGAGGCGCTCCTCAACTCAATGTTCGAGATCCCATCGCGACCGGAGATCAAGCGCTGCTTGATTTCGGAGCGGTCGATCCGCGAAGCGCTCGAGCCGGAGTTCGAGCTCAGCGAAGAGGGCGACGGCCCCGCACGCCTGGTCGGAGAGACCGCGTAGCGCTGTGTGCACGGCTGAGCGCGTCTGTGTAGCCTCGCCGGCTTAGTCGCGCTAAGCGACGATCCACGCCGGCGCGTCGACCCCAACCCTTAGACCAAACGTGCCTTTATG
>DASVEP010000157.1:0-49689 GCA_036380475.1 Candidatus Dormiibacterota bacterium | reverse complement strand
GAGCTTGCGCACCGCAGCCTCGTGGACATCTCGCGCGCGATCCTCAAGGTGTTTCCGTTGTCGACGGATGATTCGACTCTTTCGTTCCTTCCGTACTCACACGTCTTCGAGCGCATCAACGGAATCTTCATCGGCCTGCTGTTCGGCGGCCAGACGTGGATCTCACGCGGCACCGATCACCTCGCTGAGGAGCTGGGCGAGGTCAAGCCGACCGTGATGAACTCAGTGCCGCGCGTGTACGAGAAGATGCACGGCGCCGTCATGGCGCGCGTGCGTGAAGCGCCCGCCATACGCCGCGCGCTTTTCGCGTGGGCCGTCGACGTCGGCACGCAGTTCGCCCACGAGACGAATCCAGGGACCCTGCTGCGCCTGAAGCATCGACTCGCGCGCCGCCTCGTTCTCGACGCATTGCGTCTGCGATTGACTGGAGGCCGCCTGCGATTCTTCATCAGCGGCGGGGCTGCGCTGGCGCAGGAGATCGAAGAGTTCTTCTGGGCGATCGGCGTTCCGATCCTCAACGGATGGGGCATGACGGAGCTAGCGTCTGGTGCCTGCTCGAACACGCTCGATCAGCACCGCTTCCTGACGGTGGGCAAGCCGTTCCCCGGCGTCGAGCTCAAGATCGCTGAGGATGGCGAGATCCTGGTCAAGAGCCCGGGCACGATGGTCGGGTATCACAAAAATCCGGAAGCCACCGCCGAGATGCTTCGCGACGGCTGGATCTACTCGGGCGACATCGGCGAGATCGATGCCGGCGGCTTCCTCAAGATCACCGACCGCAAGAAGGCGCTGTTCAAGACCGCGGTGGGCAAGTACGTCGCGCCGCAGCCGCTGGAGTTCGAGCTGATGCGCGACCACCTGATCGAGCGTGCAGTTGTGATCGGCGAAGGGAAGCCGTTCGTGACCGCTTTGGTGGTGCCCGACTGGGACGCGGCCCGCAAGGAGGGCCTTGACGAGGGTGGGCTGAAAGCGCATGTCCAGAAGGTTGTCGACGGCGTCAACGCCGGACGCGGCAACTGGGAGGCCATCCAGTACTTCAGCTTGCTGCCAGAGGATTTCTCGGAGGCGAAGGGCGAGCTCTCGCTCAAGCTGGACGTCAAGCGGAAGGTGGTGCTGGACCACTACAAGGACGCGATCGAATCGATGTACTCGAGAACGCGGAAGCCGGCATGACTCTCCCCTCCCCGTGGCTCTCCCGCGCCTACGGCGCGGGCGCCCCAGTGGATTGCGCGGCCGGACCTCCCCCCGAGGCGGGGAGGCGAGAGCCCGCGTAGTCTCTTCGGCATGGCCGGACCTGCCGACATGTCGGAGCTGCACGCGGCGCTCGACCGCCTGCGCCCCCAGCTGTGCCACTGCGGGCTGAAAGGCGAGTGCCTGGGGTGCAAGGGCATCGAGATGGTCCGCGCCCAGGCCGAGGCGGTGGTCGCGGCCGCCAGCCAGCCGATCCTGATTCAAGTGGCCCAGGAAGCGTCGATGGCTGACATGGCGACCCGCTTCCAGGCGATGTCGGAGCGCCTCATGTCCGATCCCGACATCCGCCGCTCGGCCGAGGAGATGCAGCAGCGTCTCATGTCAGACCCGGAGACCCGCCAGCTGCTCGAAGAGCTGATGCGCCGCCTGGGCGCGAATCCCGAGGACGGTCCGGGGACCTAGACGGCGGGGCCGGGGCTGGCGGCGGCCGGCTTCTTGGTCGGATGCATCGGCGTGGTCCAGTACGGGATCGGCCCAGTCTGAAGCTGGTGGATGATCGTCTGCTCTTGAGCGCTGGTGAGCTTCTTGCCCGCCACGGCCGCGTCGAGCAGCGGCGTCAACTTTGCGATCAGGCCGGCGCGGAACTGCGCCTCGGTCACCGGCGGTTTTTGAGCGGCAGCGATCTGCGAGAGCGTCATTCCTTTCGACAGATCCGACGTCAGCTGCTGGTCGGTGATGCTCAGGGCTGACGCCGCGGCGGAAAGCAGAGCCTGCCTGTAAGCGCCTAGCTGTGCAGCGGGCATCGTGCCGGCAGCGGCCGGCAGGAGCGCGCATGGAGCCTGTCCGGCCACCTTCTTCTTGATTGCATCGGCCTGGGTCTGCGTGATGTCGCCGTTTTTGACCTCATCGTCCAGCGTCTGGCCGATGGCCTTCTGGAACGCGGCGTCGACCTTGCTCGGCGTCGAGCCCAGATCGGTCGCGAAATGCGACACGAAGTCATTGCATGCTGCCGATGCCGTGCCCATCTGAAGGTCCACGCCTGCTGCGGTCGAGGCACCCGCCGGGGTCGAAGCCGGCGAAGAACCCAGGAAGCCGACATTCACACCGGCGGCTGAGGCGGTTATCCAAACGGCGCCGGCGGCGATGGCTACCGCGCCGGTTGCAAACCCGAGGACTCGAAGGTGGCGGAACGTAGCGATGCTCTTGATCACGCTCCAAATAGACATCAGAACGCCAGCTCATTTCCCACTGGCGCGGGTAAACATTTTGTAAGCATCACTCAGCCTAGACTCACGGGATGGAGTCGCCTCCGACGAGGACCGGATGGACCGGCAAGCAGGCAGTCGAGCTTTACGTCCGCACGTACACGACCATGCTGCAGAGCTCGGGCGACATCAAGATCGACTCCCTCGTTCACGCGCACCTGGCGATGGGTTCGGTCCTGCACCCCCTGGCCGCCGAGCCGCAGGTCGACATGGGCGCATTCCTGTACGCGATCCGGCGCCTCCCGAGCGCAATCGTGCGGTGCCGGCGCGTGATCATGGGCCAGAGCCCGCAAGGCTTCCGAGCTGTCCTCGGCGCCGACATTCTCAGCTGGCAGGCGGTCAAGGCGCCCGCGCGACGCCGCCGGTGGTATCACAACGGCGACACGCTCGCCGTCCTGATCGCATCGCCTTCCGACATCGACGACCTGATTCCAATCCTCGCCGCCTTCCAGATCGAATGGAACAAGCTGCACATGCTTCTCCAGGACGTTTCCCTCAACGATGAGGACGCGCGGTCTGCCGCGGGCGCCGAACAAGAAGACTGGCGGCGACTGCATCTGACCTGGGGCGATGAGTTCGACGCGAACCTGGCCAGGATCAAGCGCGAGGAGTGCAGGATCGTCCTCCGGCTCATCGGCGGCAGTCACCTCGGCTATGCCCGCAACGCGAGCCGCTGGTGGCAGCCGATAGCGATTGCGCTGGAGGAGATGGGTGTTCGGGAGGCGCCCATTTATTTCGTTTCGTCGAACACTCACAGCCTGGTCAACGTCCTCACCGGCGTCGCGCGCCAGTTCGAGAACGACATCCTCGAATTCGTCCGCACGAATGACCCGGACCTGGATGAAGAACGGCGAAAGCTCGAGGCCGGCCACAGCCGCGCGTCGCGAGACAACTTGCTTTATTTCGGGGCGCGCCAGTTGTTCGACAACCATCCCGACCGCACACGTTTGCGCAGCCGAAGGATGGAGATGGAGACGGCGAACGGCATCCGCCACATTCCTGCTCGTGGGACTGGCGTCGACTCGGCGACCCAGGTATTCAAACTCTCAGAGCTCGATCCCGCCGCAATCGATTCTCGCGTTGGACACGTCGACGAAAAGAAGCTGCGCTCATCGAACGCCTGCATCGTCAACGTCGACTACCCACTAGGCCTGGCCGCGTACCACATCCTCCGGCAGGTGGCCGAGCACAGCGCCTGGGTCGCCGGCGTCTACGTGCTTGGCAAGGCCGCCACGCTCAATGCCGAGGTTGGCGACGTGATGATCCCCAACGCCGTCTACAACGAGCATTCGGGGAACACGTACTGGCTGGACAACGTCATCGCCGCCGCCGACGTGCAGCCGAACCTGGTCTACGGCTCCGCCCTGGACAACCAGCGCGCCGTCACTGTTCGCGGAACTTTCCTGCAGAACCGCGAATACCTCGACATGTACTACCAGGGCCGCTACACCGTGGTGGAGATGGAGGCAGGGCCTTACCTCGATGCCTGCTTCGAGATCACGCAGCCCGACCGCTATCCGCTCGGCGAGAGCGTGAACATGGCGAAGCTAGGCTTCGACCTCGGCATCGTCTTCTACGCCTCAGACACCCCGTACACGCAGGCGCGCACGCTGGGCGCGCGGGGTCTCAGCTACAGAGGCATGGACTCGACGTACGCGGCTGCTATCGCTCTCGCGCGGAGGATCCTGCAGCAGGAGGAGGCCCTGCCGTCGCAGTCGATGAGCTGAGGACAAAATGCTCGTGCGGGTGGTTGTGCTCGCCGGCGCCGTGATGGATCTCGCCGCACGGATGACAGCTCTCGACCTGGATCGTCGTGTGCCCAATGTCAAAACGGCCGCACAGCCGTTTCTCGAGTGCCCGCACGACATGCTCGGCCTCGCCTAGCGGGCACTCCTCCAGGACGACGTGAACGCTCAACGCCGTCTCCTCTGATGAGAGCGCCCATACATGCAGGTCATGCACGCTGATCACGCGGTCCGTCTTTGCGATCTCGGCAGTAACTTCGCCGAGGTCGATGGTGCGCGGCGTGCCTTCGAGGAGAAGGTTGACAGTCTCCCGCACGATCCTCCACGCGCCGAACGCGATGAGGGCGGCGATTCCGAGCGAGAGGATCGGGTCTATGTACAGCCAGCCTGTCAGCAGGATGACCGCGCCGGCCACCACCACGCCGATGGACGCGCCGATGTCACTCGTGACATGGAGCAGCGCGGCGCGAAGGTTCAGGTTGGTGTTGTGTCCGCGCAGGCCGAGCACGACGTAGGCGTTGACCGCGATGGCGATGAGGGCCGAGACGATGACGACCACCCCCTGAACGGGCTGGGGGTTGGCCAGCCGGTTCACGGCCTCGATGGCGATGGCGATGACGATGACGATCAGCAGCGTTGAGTTCACGAGCGCGGCCAGGATGCCGACCCGCTGGTAGCCGTAGCTCCGCTTGCGATCGGCGGGGCGCTTGGCCTGCTCAATCGCGAACCAGGCGAGTCCAAGTGCGAAAACGTCTGTGAGCACGTGACCCGCGTCGGAAAGGACTGCCAGGGAGTGCGAGATCACGCCACCGGCCAGCTCGACCGCAAAGATGGCGCAGGTGAGGACAAGCGCCTTTCTCAGCGTGGCTCCGTGGTCGGTCACGTGCTCCACTAATTCATCCTACCCATCGGCTTAACGCCTCAAAGCCACCAATCTTCGCCCCGCTCGAGGTAAGCGAGCAGCATCCCGTGGCGCAGCCCCTCGTGGCTGATCTGGAGCACCGCCAGCCCATACCAGTCGAGGAGAAGCAGCAGGACCTCCACCCCGGCGCGGAGCGCCTTCACCCGGCTCGGCTCCAGGCCGATCTTTCTCGCCACCTCCGCGGCGCGGCCCGCGTCGAGTCGGCTTTCGCACACGAGGAGGTCGGCGGTGGTCAAAACGGCCGGCGGGTGGCGCTTCGAGAGCACCAAAGGGAGGTTTGAGGCCGTCCCACCCGTCGCCACCAGGCGCTGGACATCACCGTCGGGAGCGTGGGTGAGCTCGCGCAAAGCAGCCTTTCGCATCCTGGCCCGCTCTTCGGGCCGGGGCGGATCGGACAGGTACGTGCTGGCGAGTACGCCCGAGCCGACGGCCATCGTGGCCGTCTGCTGCATCTCCCGCCCTCGAGCGATGACCACCTCAGTCGATGCGCCCCCGAGGTCGGCCATCGCCCATTCGCCGCGAGCTGCGTGGCGGCTGGCGACCCCCAGGAAGCTCAGCTCCGCCTCCTTCCGTGCCGAGATGATCCGCACCTGGGTGCCGATCGCCGCCCCCGCTTCTTTTGCAAGGGCCTCGCCGTCAGACGCCTGTCGCACCGCCTCCGTCGCCGCCGCGATTAGCTTGTCGTAGGCATGCGTGCGAGCCTTGACGATGACCTCGCGTAGCGCGCGGATGGCGACCTTGCCCCGCGTGCCGATGGCACCGGTGCGCGCCACGTAGGCGCCCAGCTCGGGCATCTCGACGTAGTGCGCGACATCTTCGAGCTTGTTGCGCACGACATCCGCGACCAGCACGTGGACCGTGTTGCTTCCGATGTCGACCGCAGCCAGCCGCATTTGGCCCCACTCTAGAATCTCCCTGCGTGGCAGAGAAGAAGGGTGTACGAGTGGAACGCGATTCGATGGGTGAGATGGAGGTGCCCGCGGACGCTTACTACGGCGCCTCGACCCAGCGCGCCGTCCTCAACTTTCCCATCTCGGGCCAACCCTTCCCCCGCCGTTTCATCCGCGCCCTCGGCCTGATCAAGAAGGCTGCCGCCGAAACAAACAACGAGCTGCGTCTGCTTTCGCAGCGGCGCGCCCGGGCGATTGCACGAGCCGCACAGGAGGTCATCGACGGCAAGCTGGACGACCAGTTTCCCATCGACGTCTATCAGACCGGTTCGGGCACGTCGACCAACACGAACGCCAACGAGGTCATCGGCAACCGAGCGACGGAGATCCTGGGTGGAAAGCCAGGCTCGAAGCTCGTGCACCCGAACGATCACGTGAACCTGGGCCAGTCCTCAAACGACGTCATCCCAACCGCCATCCAGGTTTCGTGGGCGGTCGCGATCGCCGATGAGCTCGTGCCCGCTTTGGAACTGCTGCAGAAGTCACTCGAGGCCAAGAGCGTCGAGTTCTGGCCCGTGATCAAGACCGGTAGGACGCATCTGCAGGACGCAACCCCGATCCGGCTCGGCCAGGAGTTCAAGGGTTACGCCGGACAGGTCGAGGAATCGATCCGTCGCGCGAAAGCGGCCGTCGACGAGCTGGCGAGCGTGCCCCTGGGCGGAACCGCTGTCGGCACAGGGCTCAACGCGCATCCGCGCTACGCGCGCCTGACCACCGTGCGCCTGGCGAAGGCCACAGGGATTCGCATCCGCGAGACTCGCAATCACTTCCATGCTCAGGCGACACTCGATGTGCTGATCGCCGCTCATGGAGCTCTGCGAACGATCGCCGTCAGCCTTTCGAAGATCGGTTCCGACATCCGCCTGATGGGCACCGGTCCAGTCGCAGGCCTTGGCGAGCTGCGCCTTCCAGAGACGCAGCCGGGCTCGAGCATCATGCCCGGCAAGGTGAACCCGGTCATCGTCGAGTCGCTGACGATGGTGGTGGCCCGCGTCCTCGGCAACGACCTCACCGTCACGATCAGCGGGCAAGCAGGCAGCCTGTTCGAGCTCAATGTGATGATGCCCGTGGCCGCAGTGACCGGTCTGGAATCCATCACCTTGCTGGCAGCCTCTGCGCGCAACTTCCGCGAGCGATTGGTCGAAGGGCTGCAAGCAACCGAGCGCGGACCCGAGCTCGTCGAGCGCAGCCCGATGCTGGCCACCGCGCTGAATCCGGTCATCGGCTATGACGAGGCTGCCAAGATCGCCAAGGAATCGATCCGCACCGGGCAATCGATCCGCGAGCTGGCTCGCGCCAAGGGCGTCTCCGAAGCGCAGCTCGACAAGGTGCTCGACCTGGGCAAGATGACCAAGCCGGGTCTGGAAGGACCTGGGGGAGGCGGCTGACAGCCGGGACTTGAAACGCCGGTTACCGCACCCACTGCGGCGGTTCCGGCTGCCGGCGGTGCTGCTGGCGCTGGTGATCGTCTACGGGATCACCGGGTACACGCTCATCGAGGGATGGAATGTCCTCGACGCGTTCTACATGACGATCATCACGATCTCGACGGTCGGCTACAAAGAAGTCCATACCCTCTCGAATGCGGGTGAGATCTTCACCTCCACGCTCATCGTGGTCGGCGTGGGTACGATGCTCTACGGTTTCGGCGTCTTCGCCGAGACCCTCACCGACAACACGTTCGTCGCGTACAGGAGAGAGCGCCAGTTGGAGCGCGCACTGAATCAGCTTCGGGATCACTTCATCATCTGCGGCTACGGCCGAATCGGAACGCAGATCGTTGCGGAGTTCGAGGAGCACAAAGTTCCTTACGCGGTCATCGACCAGACAGAAGAGGCCCTGGTGCGGCTGCGGAACGAGGACCGACTGCATGTCGAAGGCGACGCATCGAGCGAGGAGACTCTGAGGCTGGCCGGCATTGAGCGAGCGCGTGGACTCATCGCAGCGGTCGACTCCGACGAGCGCGCCGTTTACATCACGCTCGCGGCGCGCGCCCTCAAGCCCGATCTCTACATCCTCTCGCGGGCCGGCCGGCCGGAATCGATCCGCCGCCTGGAGCTGGCGGGGGCGAATCGTGTGCTGTCTCCGTACCAGATGGCAGGCCACAGAATGGCCGAGCTGGCGCTGCGGCCGGCGCTCATCGACGTCCTCGACACGCTGCACCACCGCGTATCCGGGATCACGGTCGACGAGATGCTTGTGAAACCCGGCATGGCGGCTGTAGGCAAGACGGTGGCGGACGCCGGGCTGTTGAGTCAGGATGCCGCCAAGCTGCTTGCCGTGCAGCGCCATGACGGCGCCGTGATCATCAACCCTGATCCGGACCTCCGCCTCGAAGAGGGCGACCTACTGGTGGCTCTGGGGTCGGAGGATCAGCTCTATGCGACCGCGGCGCTGCTGAAGTAAAAAGCCCGCCTACAGTAGTCGCCATGGAGGCTCTTGGTCGCCGGCCCGAGCGCGTCGCGCTCGGCTCGGTGTTCATCGGCGTGGCCCTGGTCGCGGGCAAGCTCGTGGTCGGGCTGCTCACGGGTAGCCTCGGCATCATCAGCGAGGCGGTCCACTCGCTTCTCGATCTCGCCGCGAGCGTGTTCACGCTCGTCGCCGTGCGCACGGCGCGCAAGCCCGCCGACACCGAGCACCCCTACGGCCACGGTCGTGCGGAGAACCTCGCCGCCTTCGCTGAAGGCGTCCTGCTCCTGATCACAGCCGCAGCCATCGCTTTCGAAGCGATCCAACGGCTGACCACCGGTGGCGGCGCCGTGAACGCCGCCGGCTACGCGTTTGCTCTCCTGGCCGTCACGCTCGTGGTCGAGCTCGGGCGTGGAGCGGTGCTCCGCATGGTCGGGCGCGCCGCAGGCAGCGACGCGCTGCAGGCTGACGCGACCAATCGCTGGTCTGACGTGCTGGCCACCCTCGGGGTCCTGGCCGGCCTCGCAGGCGTGCGCATGGGCTTCAGGTGGGCGGACTCGGTGGCGGCGCTGTTGGTGGCGGTGATCATCGCCCGGGCCGCGGGCCGCCTCGCCTGGCACTCGGGCGACATCCTCATGGATCGCGCCCCTGCGGGCGCAGAGCGAAAGCTGCGCGCCGCCATCCAGGCGGTACCGGGAGTCAGGGAGGTCCGTTCGGTGCGCGTACGCCGGTCGGGGCCGAGGCTGCTTGGCGATGCGAGCATCGCCACCGCCCGGATGCTTTCGCTCGAAGCAGCCGGCGCCCTCGTCGAAGATGTGAAGCTAGCCGCTCGCGCCGTGGTGCCGGAGCTCGATCTCACCGTCATTGTCGAGGGACAGTCGCGGCCAAGCGACCTGGTCGAGCGAGTGCACGCCGCCGCCGCGCGCAATGGCGGCGTGCGTGACCTGCACAACGTCACCGTCGAACGCGAGAGCGATGGATCGCTGCATCTGACGATGCACGCGAAGCTGCCTGGCGACATGACGCTGGCTTCTGCCTCACTCGCCAGCTCCGCGCTGGAGAAGACCTTGCGCGCCGAGCTGCCGGAGGCCACGCGCGTCGACATCCACCTGGAGCCGATGGAACCGCACGTCGTGAGCGGCGAGGACGTCACGCAAAGGCGCGCCCTGCTCGCGGACAAGATCCGGCAGGTGGTCGAATCGCACCCGGCAGTGAAACGCTGCGTCGACGTCGAGCTGAGCGACAGGCACAACCGCATCCACGCCCATGTGGTCGCACAGCTGGCCGGCGACGTCAGCCTCGAGCAAGCGCATCAAGTGGAGACCGAGCTCGAGGTGCTCATCAGGCGAGCCCTGCCCGAGGTCCACGAGGTGACGGCCAGGGCGACGGCTTGAGGCCCGGCCGGGCAGGCGATCTTCCCGGGGTGCTCGAGCTCTGGCACGCGGAGGTGCGGGCAGGGCGGCTCGATTGCGTGCCCGGCGAGCCGTACCTGCAGCGGGTTCTCGCAGGCTTCGACTGGGGCGCCCGCTCGAGGATGGTGGATGGCGGCGGCGGGCTGGAGGGTGCAGTGCTTGTCGCGGGCCGGCCGACGCCTGCCGGCACGGTGACGCAGGTTTCAGTGGCAGCCGAGGCGCGCGACCTTCGCAATGACCTGCTCCTCTGGGGTATCCAGCTGTCGCACGCCGCCGGCGCGGTTGCGGCGCAGGTATTTGTCGGTCGCGGGCACAGCGAGGGCTTCGCGGAGCTGGGAGCGCAGCTCGTGCGTCCGTGGTGGCGGATGGACAGGAGCCTCGACGGCAGGATCCCGGACCCACTGCCGGTGCCTGGTTACGAGCTGTGGGACGGAACTCGAGTACCGACGGGCGGCTGGTCTGAGGTGCACAACCGCTCGTTCGCGGACCACTGGCGCTTCTCGGCACGCCACGAATCCGAGCTTGTGACAGGGCACGATCCCCGGCTGTCCCTGCTTGCGATGACGGCCCAAGGATCGCCGGCCGCCGTCACCCTCGGCCACGTCGAGGCTTACGTCCAGGATCGGCGGCCGCAACCTGTGGGAATCGTGAGCTCGGTCGGGACCGTCCCGGAGCACCGCCGCAAAGGGCTCGCCACTTGGCTGGTGGCCGAGATCCTGCGCCGCCTTCGTGATGAGGGCGCGAACTCGGCGTCGTTGTATGTTGACGGTTGGAACGAGACCAGGGCTCCCGACGCCTACCGGAAGCTCGGATTCGATTTGGCATTCGAATCCGAGGTCTGGGAGGCTACCTTTACGTGATGCGGCGGCGCGTGCTCTCGGCGCTTGCCGCCCTTGTGGTCCTGATCGCGCCAGCCTGTGCCTCCTCGGCCCCGGTCAGGCCCGCGTCGGTCGTATCGAACCTAAGCTCCCCGGCCCCACTCCTGCCGGCGGCGATCAAACGCGCGGTCGATCTCGGACCCGCGGGATCAGCGACCCAGGTCGACCTGACCCTTGGCCTGAAGGTTCGTGACCCTGACCGGCTCGCAAAGCTGGTCGCCTCTGGGCAGACGGTAACGCCTGATCAATACGCGGCGTTCTTCGGGCCCGACCCGGCACGGGTGCACATGGCCCTGATGGCGCTCACGTCCGCCGGCCTGAATGCAACCTGGCGCCCAGGTTCGGCGCTGATAGCGGCGGGCGGTCCTGCTCCAACCGTGGCCACGTTGCTCGCGGTCGACATCGAGGACTACCGGCTCGCCGACGGCACCACGTTTTACGCATCGCTCGATGCGCCGAAGCTGCCGCCCGAAATTGCGGCGGTGGTAAACAGCGTGACCGGCCTCGACAACTACCGGCACGTACGCACCTATTCGGTGCGGCCTGGCGGTTTGACGCCCACCGACGTGCTCGCGTTCTACAACCTGAAGCCGCTGCGTGACGCCGGACTCGATGGATCGGGCGTGACGATCGTTCTCCCGGAGATCGATGACGTGAACGTCTCCGACCTGGACAAGTTCGCGGCCAAGTATTCGCTGCCGCCTTACGCGCCTTTGTTGACGCTCAAGCGCGATGCAGCTTGGGGCACGCCGATGAAGGCGCAGGGCGAGACGGTGCTCGACCTCGAGATCATCCATCAGGTCGCGCCGGCGGCCAAGATGGTGGTCTACTTCTCATCCGCGGACTTTGCGCACGCGGACCGTGCCTTCGACCAGATGGTGAACGACCATCTCGGTTCGATCATCTCTGAAAGCCTCGGCGCTTGCGAACCCGACACGCCGAGCGGCCATCGCCAGACGTACTCCAGCATCCAGGACCGCTCAGTGGCGGTGGGCATGTCGCACTTCATCGCCAGCGGAGACAGCGGCGCGTACACCTGCGGCCTCGATCAGCCGCCGGCAGCGAGCTTTCCCTCGACGCTTCCGAGCGTGACCGCCGTCGGCGGCACGACGGTGTTCGAATCCGTGCAGGGAATCTATTTCAAGGAAGTCGCGTGGGGCGGCCCGGTCTCCGAGAGCGGGTCCGGTGGCGGCGCCAGCCAGGTTTATGTGCTGCCTGACTACCAGAAGATCGTCAGCCAGGCAAATGGACACGGGATGAGGCAGGTGCCCGACGTTGCGGCCGACGCCGACCCGGCCACAGGTTTCAACATCATCTTCGGCGGCCAGGAGGGTCAGGCCGGGGGGACGTCCGCGGCCGCGCCATTGTGGGCGGCGACGGTGGCGCTGATCAACCAGGACCTCAAGCGCAAGGGCCTGCGCAATGTCGGGTTCGCCAACCCCGCCATCTACTGGATGGGCACGAATGCATCGAAGCTGCCGGCGCCCGCCTTCCACGACGTTGTCGGCGGCAACAACCTCGCTTACGACGCCACGTCAGGCTGGGACTTCGCGACCGGCTGGGGAAGCATGGACGGCGCGGCGCTCGACGCTGCCTGGATCCTCTACATAAAAGGAGGGGGCGCGTGAGCGGCGACGTCGGGGACCGACGGCGCGCCGATCGACGCAAGCCGAAAGAGGCGGAGGCGCCGGCTGCGCCCCCGCTGGTCTTGTGCCCGCACTGCGGGTCGATGGTTCCAGTAGGGGAGTTTTGCGGCCATTGCGGCGCCCACCTTCCGCGGGCCAACCCGTTACGGCGATATGCGTATGCGGCCGTACCGTCGGAGCCTGTCGTACACCTGTCGATCGTCTCGACGCTCTTCCCACATCTTCCTCACCGGCGCGGAGGCGCGTTCCGCTGGGCGCTGCTCGCCGGCGGTGTCCTCGTTAACCTGCTGGCGGCATTCCACCTTTTCACGCCCGCCACCATCGCGGCGGTATTGGTCCTGCCAGTTCTTTACCTCCTATACATCTATGAGGTCGAGGTCTACGACACAGAGCCGTGGCTCCTTATCGCGGCAACGATGGTCGCCGGTGGCGTTCTTGGCTTCCTTTTCGCATCGCTCACCGGCGGCACGGTGGAACGGCTTGAGATCAGCGGCGACAGCGAAGGCGACCTTTTATTCGCGGGGGTCGTCATACCCGTCGCCGGCCAGATTCTCATGCTGGCTGGGCCCCTCTTCCTGTACATCTTCCGGGTCGGGCTGCGCGAACCACTTGACGGTCTTACATTCGGCGCGGCGTCAGCTCTTGGTTTCACCTTCGCCACCACTCTCACCGCTCTGTGGCCTCTGCTCGGTGGGCCACTGGTCGGAAGCGGGTCGACGATCGACTGGGCGCTGCGGCTTTTGAGCGCAGGGCTTCTCCTGATGCTCATCAACGCCAGCACGACGTCGCTCGTGACGGCATCGGTCTGGCTGCGGCGGTACGACATGCGCCGGGCAGGCCGAAGTCGGGAGGCAAGCATCCCTGCGACGGTCGTGGTCGCCTTTGGCGCCCAGGTCATCATCGCCGTCATGTCTGTGGTCGTCACCGACCTGCTGCTGCAGGTCGGCCTCCGAGTGGTCGCCGCGGTGGCGCTGCTCATGTACGTCCGCCTCGTGATTCACCAATCCCTCCTTGCAGAGGGCGCCGTCCATGAGATCGGGCCCGACGCCCCGTGCCCGGAATGCCATCGGATAGTGCCCACCATGCTTTTCTGTCCGGCCTGCGGCGTGGCTCGCGCGGCTGCTAAGCCGACACGCATGCATTCGGCGCCGCACCGATAGATGGCGGTCCAACAGCGTTTCTGCGGGACGTGCGGTGCGCCGGTTCCACCAGGCGCGCCCTTCTGCGGACGATGTGGCACCCCGCAATTGGCGCCGGTCTACGCCACCCCACCGCAATACGCCTACGCCCCACCGCCCGTGCGTCCCGCCACCGGCCTGCGCCGAGTGAGCGGGACTCAGATCGCAGTCGCGGCTGCGCTTCTCATCATCCTTTCGGTCGTAACCCTCGCGCTCAGCGCATTCGCGGTCGGGCAGGTGATCGGCAGCCGCAAATCGTGCACGCAGAACTGCGGAGCCAGGATCGTGACACCGCTGCCGGCGCCGGCGAAGTTCAGGAGCCCAGCTCTTGGATTCGAGGTCGACTACGACCCCAACTGGACGGTGCGCAACCAGGACCCCTCGAGCGTCACCCTGGCGACCAAGCTTGGATTGCTTCAGGTCTCGGGCACGCATCCGGGCCTGCCTCCCGATCGGGTCCTGGCGTCGGCGGTCAGCGCGCTTCAGTCCAACTCCGCCTACCAGAGCGTCG
Organism: Candidatus Dormiibacterota bacterium; assembly: GCA_036380475.1. GTDB lineage: Bacteria > Chloroflexota > Dormibacteria > Dormibacterales > Dormibacteraceae > UBA10449. The sequence goes on along the minus strand of DASVEP010000157.1, from coordinate 35,582 downwards.
TGCAGGTCACGCAGCTCAAAGGCGCACACATTGGAGACCAGAATGGGTTGGGCGCGGTGTACTCCGCGAACCTGATCGCCTCGAACGGTACCGCGACCAAGATCCGCTTTTTCATCATCACGGCGATCCGAGGAGGTGTGACGATCGAGGTGTTCGGCGTGAATCCCGCCGATCCCAAGAACTATCCCAACGGCATTCCCGAGGGCCAGGAGTTCGACGCGGTGCTCCAGGAATTCCTGTGGGGTCCGACTCCCTCCTAAATCCTTAGATCCGCTCGAGGGCGAGTCGCGCTCCGAACCCGAGCAGGACCACCCCGGTCACGCGCTGCATCCACTGCCTGACGCGCGGCGCCGTGATGAAGTCTCGGATGCGCGTGATGAACAGGCCGTACACGTTCATCCAGGTCCAGCCGATCACGGCGAAGATCAGGCCCAGCTCGAGCAGTCGTGGCAGCACGGACTGGCCCAACGCCACGAACTGCGGTAGGAACGTCACAAAGAAAACGCCCAGCTTGGGGTTGGTGATCGCGGAGAGAAAGCCCTGCCGAAAAATCGCATGGCTGGGCGCGGACGGAGGCGCACCGGCCAGGAGGTCGGCCGGGCGTCGTCGGGAATCGAGCAGCGCAGTGATGCCGAGGTATGCGAGGTACGCGGCGCCAACCAGCCGGAGCAGGAAGAGCAGCCCGCCCGACGCCCGGAGCAGCGCCGAGAGGCCGACCGCAGTGGCGAAAGCCCATATCAAGAGCGCGAGGCCGATGCCCGTGGTCGTGAGCAGAACGCCGCGGCGGCCGTGCGCGAGCGCGTTCTTGGTCACCACGGCCATGTCAGGCCCAGGCGTGACAGCGAGGAGCAGCGATATCCCCGCGAACGCAAGTATCTGCGTGTCCATTTACGCGATCTCGGGGAGGTCGAAGCTGATGTCGTACACACCACCCGTGAGCTTGGCGTGATGGATCCAGCCCATCCTGCGTAGCAGGCCGAGCATCTGCTGGTTCTCGGGCAGCACGATGAGGGTGAAGGTTTTGATGCCGTGCTCGAGCGCCACCTTCGTCAGGATGGTGAGGAGCGCGCTGCCCATGCCTCGTCGCTGGAACTCATCCACCACGGCAACCGCGGTCTCCGCAACGTCGGTGCCGGCGACTCGGTCGTAGCGGGCCACGCCTACGATTCGCTCCTTCGCCCCAGGCTTGTGGGTGGTCGCGACGAGGGCGAAACGGTCGTTGTAGTCGACCACCGCGAGCCGATGGGCGAGCGCGTCGGGGAGCCGCTTCAAAGGAGAGAAGAAGCGGAAGTAAACGGTCCGCTCCGACATCGCAGCCACCGCCTCGATCAGGAGCGGCTCGTCCTCTGGAACGATCGGGCGGACGTGGACCTTGGTCCCGTCGCCTAGCTCCAGCACCCGCGGCTCGAACCCCGGTGATGCCATATCGCGAACAAGGTACGCGAACAGACCCCTAGGATCGGCACTGCATGGGAGTGTCCGACCGCCGGCGGTGGCGCAATCTCGGCATCGCGGCCGGGGCCCTGGCGGCGTCGATGTTTGCAGTTTTCGACGTCTACCAGTGGGTGGTCGCCTACGGCTCCGACCACTACCACAACGACTTCACCTTCTATTTCGCGGCGGCCAGGATCGGCATCGAACACGGCTGGCCATCGATCTACAACCTCGACCTCCAGCAATCGGCGCTCAGCTCGATCGGCTCGAACATTCGAATCGCGCAGCTGGCGCGATTCATCAGCCCGCCGCCGGTCGCCTGGCTTGCGCTGCCCTTCACCCTGCTTCCATATCCCATCGCGTACGAGTCGTGGATCGCGCTCCTCCTCGGGGCTCTCGCTGGCACGTGGTACCTGGCCGCGCCCGGTGCCGGACGGCTGCGCGTCATCCACCTCGTCGCTGCCCTGGCGTGGGTGCCGGTCATCTACGGTCTCCAGCTCGGCCAGCCAGGTCTGTTCGTCGCCCTTGGCGTGGCCGGCTCATACGCGCTCCTTCGTTCGGGCCGGCCGTTGCTGGCCGGCCTTGCGCTTGGGGCGATCGTGTTCAAGCCCCAGCTCGGTTTCTTGCTGCCGCTCGCGCTTCTCGTTGCCGGTCGCTATCGCGCCGTCGCCGGTGCCGCTATCGCAATCGGCCTATTGGCGCTGGCGTCGGCCATCAACGTCGGGTCGCAAGGCATCAGCGATTACGAGCAGCGATTGACCTTCGCCGCGGGCGTGCCCGTCAATCGCGAGCTGACCCTTGCACTTCTGGTGGGGGGCGTCACGGTGACGCGGGTGCTGCAGGCGGCGATTGCAATCTGGGCTCTCGCACTCGTCTATCGCTTCCGCAAGGGACAGGTCGAGTGGATATTCGTCATTCCGCTTGTAGGCGGACTGCTGGCCACCCCGTACCTGCACCTCGACGACCTGGTGATGCTCGGCCTGGCGGCCTGGCTGTTCCTTCGCATCCCTGGCCGCCCGAGCTGGTCTTGGGCGTACGTGCTCGCCCTTGTCATCGCGGCCGAGGGAATCCCCGAATGGGGGCCGGTGCCGCTGATCCTTGGCGAGATCGCGGCGTTGCTGCTTCTATCGGTCGCTGCGCTGAAACGTCAGGACGACGGCGGGTCACTTGCCGTGACGCCCGCTTCCCTCGCTGAATCGTCGCGCGCCTGACTCCGCTTCGCCGGAATCGAGCACTTCGACGCCGCCCCGATGCTCGGCTCGCACAGCGTCATCGAAGCCGAGCGACCACTGGCTGAGCAGGCTGCGGCGGTCCGCGCGCATCGCGCCCACGGGCAGCTCGGCCAGCTTTCGCGCCAGGGCCATCGCGTCATCCAGCACGGCCCCGGGTTGCGCGAGCCTCTCCACCAGGCCGATGGCCATGGCTTCGATCGCAGGCACGGGCCGGCCAGTGAGAACAATGTCCATCGCCCGGCCCTGGCCGATCATGCGCGGCAGCCGAATCGTGCCTCCGTCGATGAGCGGGACACCGAACCGCCGGTTGAAGACCCCAAGCGTCGCGTCTCGCGCGGCAATCCTGAGGTCGCACCACAGCGCAAGCTCCAGCCCGCCCGCGACGGCGAAACCTTCGATGGCGGCGATCACCGGCTTGTCGAGCAGCATGCGTGTCGGGCCCATCGGGCCCGGGCCAGTCTCTTCGGGGCGAGTCCCGTCGCCCCGTGCCAGCGCCTTGAGGTCGAAGCCGGCGCAGAAGTTGCCGCCGGCGCCGGTGAGGACCGCGACCGCCAATTCATCATCAGCCGCGAACCGCTCGAAGCAATCGATGAGCTGCCTCGCGGTTTCCGGATCCACGGCGTTGCGCACCTCCGGCCGGTCGATGGTCACCTTGACCACCGGGCCTTCGGGTTCGTATCGAACTTTTTCTTTGGCCGTGTACGCCTACTCCGCGTCCATATACGGATAGCGATGGTCGGTCGGGGGCACGTATGTCTCCTTGATCGTTCGCGGGCTGGTCCAGCGGATCAGGTTGAGAATCGAGCCCGCCTTGTCGTTGGTGCCCGATGCGCGCGCTCCGCCGAACGGCTGCAGCCCCACAACCGCGCCCGTCGGCTTGTCATTGATATAGAAGTTGCCGGCAGCATTGACGAGGGTCTCGGAGGCCTTGCGAATCGCATGCCGGTCGGTTGCGAAGATCGCGCCCGTGAGCCCGTAAGGGCTTGTGCGATCGACGAGGTCGAGCGTGTCCTCGAACTTGCCGTCAGCGTAGGGATAAACCGTGAGGATCGGACCGAACAGCTCTTCCTTGAGAAGCCTGAAGTCCGGATCCGTCGTCTCGATGACGGTAGGACGGACGAACCATCCGACCTTGTCGTCACCCTTGCCCCCGGCGACGACCTTTGCGCCCTCGGACTTGCGCGCGAACTCGATGGCGCTCATGTGCTTCGCATAAGCGTTGCCGTCGATCACCGCGCCCATGAAGTTGCGGAAGTCGGCGACATCTCCCTGCGAGATGGCCTCGACCTCGTCCGCCATCTCAGACCGCATCCGCTTCCACATCGACTGCGGGACATAGGCGCGAGACGCGGCCGAGCATTTCTGCCCCTGATACTCGAACGCTCCGCGGATGAGGGCTGTGCGCAGCGCATCGGAGTCCGCCGATTCGTGAGCAACAACAAAGTCCTTGCCACCGGTCTCGCCCACCAACCGCGGATAGGTGCGGTACTGGTCCACGTTCTCGCCCACCGTCCGCCACATCCCCTGGAACACCTCTGTCGACCCGGTGAAGTGGATGCCGGCGAGCTCCTTGTGCCGAAGAACCTGTTCGGAGATCTTCGAAGCGCTGCCGCTCACCATGTTGATGACGCCAGGCGGAAGGCCGGCCTCGTTGAGGATCTCCATGAGGAAGTGGCTCACCAGCAGCGTCTGCGTCGCCGGCTTGAAGACGACCGTATTGCCCATGAGCGCGGCCGCGGTTGGGAGGTTGGCGCCGATCGACGTGAAGTTGAAGGGGCTGACCGCGAAGATGAAGCCCTCCAGCGGCCGGTACTCTGTGCGGTTCCATGCCGTGCCGTCGTTGAACGGCTGCTGCGCGAGGAGCTGGTCGGCGAAGTACGCGTTGTAGCGCCAGAAGTCCACCGACTCGCAAGCAGCATCGATCTCGGCCTGGTGGACGGTCTTCGACTGGCCAAGCATCGTGGCCGCGTTGACGGTGTCCCGCCAGGGGCCGGCCAGCAATGACGCCGCCCTGAGCAGCACGGCAGCCCGCTCCTGGAAGGAGGTGGCGGCCCAGGCGCGACGCGCCTTCAGCGCCGCCGCGATGGCATCGTCGAAATCCTGGCTCGTGCCGATCGCGTGCTCGGCGATGGTCAGCTCATGGCGGTGAGGCGCGCGGATGTCGCCCCGCGACGAGCCCCATCGCTTTTCGCCTCCGATCTGCATCGGCACCTCGGTGCGCGCATCGGTCAGCTCCGCGAGCCTCGCCTTGAGGCTCTTGCGATTTGGGTCGCCCGGGGCGTAAGCGCGAACCGGTTCGTTGACTGGGGTCGGGACCTTGAAATGGCCGTCGGCGGTCATGTGAGCTCCTGGTTGAAATCGGCGGGCGCCAGCATAAAGATGGTAAGCGGCCCCGCAAGCTCGCGCCGGAGCCGCAGAGCCGAGGGGTGTACGTAACCCCAGGTCGTATGGCCCTATGAGCCGTCGGATTGTTGGAGGCGCTGCTTTGATCGGCCAATCTCCTGCCCAAATCTCGTCCGTGTCGGAGCGCGTTCGCCGGACGGTCGCGCTGCTTTCCCGCCGGGGTTTTGCCCTCGATGCCGAGAACCTGGGGGCCGTCTGCCTCGGTGGTTCGGTGTCCGCAGGGGACGTGCGCTGGGCCGTGGCCGCATCGCCAGACCTCGCGATCGGAAAAGGCCTTGTGCTCCGCCGCGTAGACACTATTCGGGCCGGAGCCATCCGGCAGCGCGCCGACGCTCACGACTCCGACGCCCCGCGGTACCTCGAGATGACAGTGCGCTTCGTGGAAATACTCGTATCGGTCGCACCCTTCATCCGCAGCGTCTCGATCGCAGGCTCGCTGGCGAGCGGCGGCTTCAGGGCTTCCGATGACGTGGACCTGAACCTGATCGTCGATGACGGACGGCGACACCTCGCGTACGTGGCCGTCAACCTTCTCGGCCTGCTGCACGCGCTGCGCCACCGGGGCAAACCGGTGGACGATCTGACGCGAAGACCGCTCGCGCCGCGGCTCATGACCGCGAATCTCATCCTCGAGCGTTCGCAATGCCATCCATTGGCGCGCCAGGACGAGGACATGGCGTTCGAGATGCTGATATCGCAACCGGTGTTTGGCGCCGAAACCTTCGACGAGGTCGTCCAGGCGAACCCAGCGCTCCTCGATCACTTTCCTCAGCTCGAGCTCCGGTCGCCCGCATGCGTCATCGACTCCACCGCACGCCGCCGTGTGCCGAACTGGCTCTATCCATCGGTTCTCGACGGCGCTGCGCGTCGCCTTGGCAACGCCGCATGGCGCTTCATGCAGTGGACCCGCCGCGACAAACCCGAAGCGCTTGCGCGGGTTGCTTACGTGCGCTCCACCATGCGCCCATACACGCTCTTCGACGAGGCTGACGGACCGTGATCTCGACGATCACCGTCGGCGTCCTCGCCGTCACCAGCCTCGCGCTCCTCTGCTTCGGGATGAATCTGCTGTACCTCACCTGGAGCTCCACCCGCATCCGCGCGGTCAAGCGTGAACCGATCGCGGCCGGTGTCGAGCCCCTGGTCTGCGTGCAGATCCCGATCTACAACGAGCGATACGTAGCGGAGCGGGTCATCGACGCGGTTTGCGCGATGGAGTGGCCGCGCGCGCGATTCGAGGTCCAGGTTCTAGACGACTCGGACGACGAGACCTTCGCCATCGTCAGCAGGCGCGCCGCGCATTGGCGACGACTCGGCGTCAACATCACGCACGTCAAGCGCGCCACGCGGGTTGGTTTCAAGGCTGGGGCCCTCGCGCACGGACTGACGTTGACCGACGCTCCGTTCATCGCGATCTTCGACGCAGATTTCGTACCGCCTGCTGACTTCCTGCGACGCACACTTGGCGTCTTCGACGATTCGCGCGTCGGTTTCGCGCAGGCGCGGTGGGGACACCTGGACGAGGGCTACTCGTGGTTCACGCGATTGCAGGCGCTGGCCATCGACTTTCACTTTCTCGTCGAGCAGGCGGTCCGCTCGAACAAGGGCTACTTCACCAACTTCACGGGCACGGCGGGCGTGTGGCGACGCGCGGCGATCGACGACGCCGGCGGCTGGAGCGCGCGCACGCTGACAGAGGACCTCGACCTGAGCTACCGCGCGCAGCTACGTGGTTGGCGCGCCGCGTACGTCGAGGACCTCGTCGTGCCCGAGGAGCTGCCGGTGTCGATCGACGCGTACAGGCGCCAGCAGTCGCGATGGGCGACGGGAAGCTTTCAGTCGGCGTTCAACCTGTTGGTCCCGGTCCTCCGCAGCCGGAACCGGCTCGGCGTGAAGTTCCAGGCCTTCGTCCACCTGGTCTCATACGGCGTCGGGCCGGTGATGCTGGTCCAGCTCGCCTGCTACCCGCTGCTCCTGCTGGACGCACCGCACGCCGGCATCGGAATCCCGTGGCAGGTGGGAAACACCTCGGTGCTCATCGTTGCGATCGGGATCTCGCCGTGGATCGGTTTCATGGTCGCGCAGACCAGGCGCGGAAGGCCGTGGTGGTCCGGTGCCCCCGCGCTGCTATGCCAGGTGGTTGGGGCTGGAATGTCGTTCAACACGATGGTCGCGCTGGTTCGGGCGACACGCCGGGGCGGCGAATTCGTGCGCACGCCGAAGTACCGAATCGTCGAGCGCGGACAGGAGTGGCGCGACCAGGCCTACGTCCACGTCGGCGACCCGCGCGCAGCGGTTGAGGGAATACTCGGTTTGGTCGCGCTGGCCGTTGCGCCGCTGGCCGCGGCCGAAGGCCAATGGATGGTTGTGATCTATTCGAGCTTGTTCGCGGCCGGATTTCTGGCGGTCGCCGCGCTGAGCGCCGTTGATCTGCTCGAAGTCGTCACCCTCCGGCGCATGGGCATGCAGGCGCTGGGTCGCGTGCGCTTGGCCGCACCCGCAGCCGCGCTGCTCGGACTCTGCGGCCTGCTGCTCCTGGTTGCGGCCCAGGTGCAGGAGCCGTTCGAGGATGGCTACGGCCACTGGCTCATAGCGGCGAACCTCGCTTCCACGGGGCAGCTGCACGACCCTCTGTTCGGAATGGAGGACACGTGGTTGCTGGGCTACCACGTGCTCGCCGCCGCAGTCCTTCATCTGTTCGGGCTCTGGCAGCTGGGCGCATTGAAGGCGCTCGGCGCAGTGCTTGGACTGGCGACGCTCGCTTGCGTCTACTGGATCGCGCCAAACGTGCGGCAGGGACGCCTGGCCGTGATCCTGCTCGTGCTCAACCCCGTCTTCCTGTTCACGTCCGGCTCAGCCGTCGTAGAACCCCTGATGACCGCGCTGCTCGTGGGGGCGTCTCTCGCGGCCATCAGGAACCGGATGCGGCTGGCGGCATTACTTGCCGTTCTGGCCGCGCTCACCGCCACAAAAGCGTGGATCTGGATCGGGGCCGCCATTGGATTCGTTGTCGTCGAGCAGACCCACTCGCTCATCAACAGGCGCTCCGGGCGATTCGCTCCGGCGGCGGCGTGGGCACTTCCCGCGGTCGCCGTCCTGTTGTTCATGCAGCTCGGCTTTGCGCCCGCCAGCCACTCGATCGCCCGCGGTTCGGTGGAGGTGTTCTCCGCCACCGCCCGAGGCAGTATCCCTGGCACCGCCTCGGCTCGTGTCCTCGAGCTCGTCACCACTTTCGGCCTCGCTGCGCTGCCGCTGTTTGCACTCGGTCTGGTCGGATTTTTGTGGGCCGCTCGCCGCCCGGAGGTGGCCGGTGGAACAGGTGCCCTGCGCTTCCTTCACGTGCCCGCGCTCGTCTACCTGGGTGCGGTGGTCGCCCTGGTCGCCGTCGGCGCTTACACCGGGAGCCATCGTTACCTCTATCCAGCCTTGCCGTCGCTTGCCCTCCTGGCGGCCGCTGCCCTCGACCATCAGCCTGCGCTTGCGCGCATCGGCGCGGCAGCCGCCGGCGCGCTGCTTGCGGTGGCTTTCCTCCCCACCTTCATGAGCTTTGCCGCGGACAACACAGGTCTGGTCGCGGCCGGACGCGCCGCGGCCGGGAGCTCCGACATGCTGATCACCGACTCGCCGGTGGTCGCCTTCTACAGCGGCAGGCTGCCGGCGCAGATAGCCGGCTCGCGCGTGCTGCCGAACGATCGGCAGCAGGCGATCGCCTGGATGGGCGCGCATCGCGTCGGAGCCGTCGTGCTCGAGGGCATCAGCTACTACAGGGCGACGTCGCTCTTCCCCGACCTTGCTGCCGGGCACGCGACTCCGCCGTTCGCGCCGCTGGGCGAGCAGGCGCAATACCAGATCTTTGGTGGAAAGCCCGTCTACGCCTATCGCATAGGCGCGGAGCTGCAGACGCAGTCGATCTATCCGGGCGTCGACGCCTGCATCGAAGGCGGGCCCGGCCAGGGCAAGACCGCGCCGCTTGCCAAAGGCGTCGTCCTGGAGATTGCCGGCCGCGATTCGTCTGGCGAGGGCATGGGTTTCGGCGTGCCGATCGTCCACTACCCAGATGGCTGGGTCTACCCACGAACGGCGACGACCATCGATGTCTCATCGCCGACCATGACCGCCTGGCAGCGCACATATCAGCTGGACGAGATCGGGGGCGATGTCGCACGCAACTACGCGTTCGAGCCCATCGTCTCGCGCGGCGTCATCGAGGTGACGTACACGATCCAACCCACTGGCATGTCAGTCCGCGCGCGCGTGATCACGCTGCAGCCGGGATTCATCGAGGTCGGCATCCTCAACGAGCAGTCAGCCGCATTCAATGATCTCGCGGCCGATAACCAGACGACGCTCGTCGACGGCCACATCGGCATGTGGGTGCCCATCGATGGCGGCTGGGCACGACTCCAGTCGAAGTCGCTTGGCGTGCAGTTCTCGCTGCCTGCCATCCCGAACGCCCAGCTGCACGGTGGACGCGAGCTCATCGGTACGGACTTCAACTGGGCGGGACTCGACTACATCTTTGGACCGTCGTTCACGGGGACGACCTACTTCATCAATGTTCAGAAAGCGAGGTGAGATAGTTGGAAAGCGCTGACGTCGTCCTTGTCTATCCGCAGCGAGCCCCCGCGCAGGGCCGCCACTGGATCATGCCCTCGCTTGGCCTGATGTATCTGAGCGCCTCGCTTCGGCGCGCGGGGTACAGCGTGCGCCACATCGACCACACCTTCCTCGAGCGCAGCGAGGTCCTCGCGGAGATCGAGCGGCTAAGGCCGTCGGTCATCGGCATCTACTGCATGATCACGATGCAGGACGAGGCGCTCTCCCTTGCCGAACAGGTCCGCAGTAAAGCGCTGACCGTCGTCGGCGGCCCGTATCCGTCCGGCGAGCCGGACACTTTTATCGACAAGTTCGACCTCGTCGCGGTCGGCGAGGGCGAGGAGACGATCGTCCAGATCATGGAGCACCTCGACGACGGTCGATATGAAGAGATTCCAGGGCTCGTCTTCAGGCGCGACGGCGAGATCGTCCGGACCACCCCACGGGTCCGCACCAAGGACATGTCCCACCTGCCCCTGCCGTACCGCGGCGACATTCCCAACGCCGAGTACATCGAATACTGGCGCAAGCATTGGAAGGACGCGACCACCCCACTCATGTCCACGCGCGGCTGTCCGTTCCGGTGCGACTTCTGCCACAAGTCGGTTTTCGGCGACCTGTTCAGCGCACGCCCGGTCGAGTCGGTGGTTGCAGAGATGCGCGAGATCGCCGAGCTCGGTTACGACCACATCTGGATGTCGGACGACCTGTTCACGCTCAACTACAAGCGGACCATGGAGCTGGCGCAGGCGATCGAGAAGGCGCAGCTGCCGCTGACCTGGGAATGCCTCAGCCGCGTCACCCATGTCGATCAAGCGCTTTTCGAGCAGATGCAGCGCGCCGGCTGCAAGCGAATCTTCTTCGGCATCGAGTCCGGCGACGCCAATGTCCTGAAGGAGATGAAGAAAGGGATCACCCCCGAACAGGCGCGCGCAGCGGTGGAGGCCTGCGTGGCCGTGGGCATCAAGGCCGCCGGGTTCTTCATGGTCGGGTACCTTGGCGAGACGACCGATTCTTTGATTCGAAGCATCAACTTCTCGAGCAGCCTGCCGCTGGACTATGTCAGCTACACCATCGCCTACCCGCTCCCCGGCACCGGCTTCTACGATCGAGTCCACGAACGGCGCCAGAAAGGCGAGTGGCACAAGGTGCGACACAACCGGCTCCTCTTCAACACCGACTTCTCGGAGAACAAGCTGCGCGCAGCAATCCTCAAAGGCGCCATCCAGCACCGGCTGAACAGGATGCATCTGCGGCCAGCGTCAAAAGCCTTCGAGCTGGCGACCAACCCGCTGCTGCGCGCTCTGCGCTAGCTTGATGGCTCGCATGGTCGAAGCCTGGCCGAGCCTTTTCCGATTCACGGTCGGCGTCTACTGGCTCTATTTCGCCAGTACGAAATGGCAAGGGGTGGGCTGGGTCCAGGGCGTGATGCAGTCATCAGCGCAGGTGAACCCGATCCCGGGCTTGCACGAGTTCCTGGTCCAGGTCGTCGTGCCGAACTGGTTCATCTTTGCGCTAGCGCAGACGGTCGGCGAGACGGTCGTGGCCTTCCTGTTGATCCTCGGGCTCGGCACACGGTGGGCCGGGATCCTCGGCCTGCTGCTAGCAGCAAGCCTGGCCCTGGTTGTCGGCTTCGATGTAAAGGACGATGGTTTCCGCTGGCTCTATTACCTGGCGGTGCTGGTCAACGCCCAGGTCATCGTCTCGGGTCCCGGTCCCTTCGCATTGGCGCGATTCAGCTGGGTGCCGGCCTTTCTTCGCTGAGTGCCTGGCGTCGCTCTCTATGAGCTGCTGAAGTGCCCGGTCTGCGCCGCGGCCCCGGCGCCGGGCCGGGCAACCTGCATTGGATGCGGGCGCCGGATCGGAGGAACCGGCGGGGCGCTGGACCTCCTCGGCGACAGCGCGCGCGACGCGGCTGACCGGTTCGCCATCAAGTACCGCGCGCTTCGCCGGCAAGAGGGATGGATCGGTGCAGATGGTCGGGAGGACCCCGCGGCAGGCGATACCAAACTCTGGCGCCGGCGCCTCGAGTCTGTGGCGCAGGCGGCGGAAATTCTGCGCGGCGAGGCAACAGCCGCCAGGCGGCTCGTCGTTGCGGACATCGGGTCCGGCGGAGGCTGGGCGGCACGGTATCTGGACGGCGCAGATGTCATCGCCATCGACCTGCTCGAAGCCGCCGGCGGCAGTGACGCCTTGCATGTGCGCGGGGACATGCGCAGCCTGCCCGTGCGCGACGGCAGCCTTGATGCCGCCCTGTACATCGCATCGCTTCACTACGCGCCAGTTGGGGATGCGATTCGCGAGGCGGCGCGGACTCTGCGCGGCGGTGGCCTCATCGTCGCGGTCGACAGCCCGATGTACAAGGATCCGCGCGCCCAGGCGGGGGCACGAGCGCGTTCGGCCGCCTATTACTCAAAGGCGGGGTTTCCGGAGCTGGCCGATACCTACCATCCGATTGACGTCACCGCGCTTCGCGCGGAGCTGACACAGTCACGCTTCGACATTCGTCAGCTGGACACCGGCCCGACCAGCCGGCGCTGGTGGGAGCGCTGGCGCCGGCCGTCGCACCCGTCCCTCCTGGTCGCCAGGCTCATGCCTGCGCAGTGAACAGTTACGCTTCATTTCCATGAGCGTCGACGCTGAGGGCTACGGCTTTCCTGAACACCAACGGACGATTGCGCGATTGATCGAGGACATCCGCGTTCTCTCGCCGTCCGGCGTCGAGCGGGTGGCGGAGGGTTGGGACGAACACGTCGGCACCAAGGGGTTGCCCGTTTTTCGTGACGCCGAGAAGGCGGCACTGCACGGCATCGAAAAGGCCGACCGCGGCCCGGCCTGGGACGAGGTGCGCCGCACCCTGTTCGGGATGACCGAATCGGGAGGGGCGCTCATCTCCTGGCGCGCAGAACATGGCGAGCTTGGCCACAAGGCTGAGAACGCCGCCTTTGCGGCCGCGCTCGGCCTCCTTGCTGACGGGCTCGTCAAGAAGGAGCAGCAGGAGACCCTGTTGCGCCCGATGGCCGAAGCGCTGCCCTGGCTGTTGCCCGCCTAAAGGTTCAGCTGGCGGCGGGCAGGAGCTCAGTCAGGTCTACCGACTCGTCGGCTATGGCTTTGGGATCAGCTGCAATGCGGCTTTGGATCAGCTTGCCCCCGACCTCGTTGGTCTTGGTGTCGTTCATCGAAAGCACCGCCTTGATGAGCCCCTCGCGAACATAGAAGACGGAGAAGCGCAAGCCTTCCTTGTCTCCGCGCCAAACCGCCTGGTCATCCCCTGAGGCATGGCCGCGGTACTCGAGGTTCACGTCGTACTGGTCCGACCAGAAGTAGGGCAGCCTCGTCACCGGCGTGTGGCTTGACGCGAGCGACACCGCGATGCCGCGGCCGTGATGCTTCGCCACCTCCCAGTGCTCAACGCGTATTGCCTCCTCGAGGATGGGATGAGGATGGAGCGCGATGTCCCCTCCGCAGTAGACGCCCTCAGCGGCCCTGAGGCCCTCGTCCACCTTGACGCCGCCGCCCGCGATGGGTAGGCCGAGGGCGCGCGGGACTTCCAGATTCGGGTCGATCCCGATGGCGATCAGCACGACGTCGACTTCTTCGCGCCGCCCGTCGGAAAGCGTCACCCCGCTCACACGATCTGCACTGCTGTGCCATTCCTTGATAGTCGTGCCGGTACGAAGGTCGACACCCTTCGACCGATGGATGGAGGCATAGACCTCGCCCACCTCGGCTCCCAGCGCACGAGCGAGGGGCACGGGCGCCGCCTCGACCATCAGCACCTCCTTTCCCAGCTGCCTGGCCGACGCACCCACCTCGGCGCCGATGAAACCGGCGCCGACGAGAAGCAGACGCCGGCTGCGCTTCAGCGCGTCCCGGATCGCCTGGCTGTCCCGCAGCGACCGAAGCGTCATGACATTGCGGGCGTCCGGCGCGTCCGGCAGCCGGCGCGGCGTCCCGCCCGTAGCCACCACCAGGTTGTCGAACTCGACCTCGCTCCCGCTCTGCAGCGACAACCTCCGGTCCCGTAGCCACCCGGCGACCACAGTTTGCTGGAGGCGGATCTCGATCTTCTGGTTCGAGTATTCGGCCTCGTCGTGAAGGAAGACCTTCTGCAGCTCGATCTCTCCGCGCATGAACTCCTTGGAGAGGTAGGGACGGTCGTAGGGCCGATCTCGGTCGGCGCTGAGGATCACCACCTCGCCGTCAAAACCGTTCTTCCGCAGCCCGAACGCGGCAGCATCGCCAGCACCGCCGCCACCCACGATGACGACCCGTTTCGTGGTCATGAAGAGTCCTCCTGAACTCCCCGCCCGGCCCCAGTCCGGCCGGATCCTGCCCCTTCCTTCACTGGAAATCATCGCCGAAATCCACGGCCCGAGGCGATTTTTCGTGACGCGCCGCGCCGTCGCGTCAGCACCAAAAAATTCCTGGATAAGACCGCTGCGTCGCGCAATTTTCGAGATACGATTCGCGCCACAAAACGGGCCGTACCCGATTCGTACGGAGAGGGAGGGAGCTTAGGTTGGGGTCTTTGGGGTCGTCCTTACGTGTCTTCGCGTCCAGAGTCGGAGCCGTCGCCCTGGCGACGCCGATGCTGATAGGGGGAGCCGGTCCGGCCTCCGCCGCCATCGTCAGTCATGCCGTCACGCCTGCGGTCGGCGACAACGTTCGTTACCAGCTTGTCGCCACAACCGTGGATCAGGGAGCTGTGCGTTTTCGGTGCCAAGCACGGCCGCACGACGGCGTCGCGATGTCGTGCTACGGCCCGGACCAGATCCGGGCCGCCTACAACTTCCAGCCCTTGCTCAACTCAGGCATCACCGGCGCCGGGCGGACGATCGTGATCATCGACGCTTACCAGAGCCCGACCATCAAGCAGGATCTGGCGCTGTTCGACGCGGTCTGGGGCTACCCCGACCCCGCTTTCGAGATCATCGCCCCCGACGGCCTGACGCCCTTCGACATCACGAACGGCGCCCATGTGACCTGGTCGTCTGAGATCTCCCTGGACGTCGAGTGGGCCCACGCGATCGCCCCCGGCGCCGCCATCAAGCTCGTGCTCGCGAAAAGCAGCGCGGACGCCGACATCCTGAGCGTGACCCGCTATGCAGTCGAGCACAACCTCGGCGACGTCATTTCGCAAAGCTTCGGTGAAGCCGAGATGTGCGCCGACCCCAAGCTCGTCCGCCAGGAGCACGAGGTCTTCAGCCGGGCCGTCGACAAGGGGATCACGCTCTTCGCATCTTCCGGCGACCTGGGCGCAGCCCAGCCGAACTGCGCCGGCACCGCCCTCATCAAGGCCGCCTCGACACCCGCTTCCGACCCGCTGGTCACAGGCGTCGGCGCCACCAACCTCCTGGCTGACGCGGTCAGCGGCGCTTACCAGTCCGAATCGGTCTGGAACGACGTCACCTGCGGCGCCTGCAACGGCTCGAGCGGTGGCGGCTTCAGCACGATCTACCACCGGCCCGGCTACCAGGCGCAATTCCAGCCCAACAACAGGCAGCGCGGCGTGCCTGACGTCGCATACAACGGCGACGTGCGCGGCGGCGTGGTCGTGGCGTGGGGCGTGCCGTTCGGGGTCGGCGCGTTCTTCGTCTTCGGCGGCGCCAGCGCCGGATCGCCGCAATGGGCGGGGCTCGTCGCGCTCGCAGACCAGAAAGGCGGGCGACGGCTGGGCGATATCAACAGGTCGCTGTATCACATTGGTAGGAGCGACGCGTACGGCCAAGCGTTCCACGACATCACGGCCGGCAACAACAGCTTCGGCGGCGTCGAGGGATTTGCGGCAGGCAAGGGCTGGGACGCATCGACCGGCCTCGGCACGCCCGATGCAGCCCGGCTGGTTCCTTTGCTAATCGCCAAGGGCGAAGGATCTGGCGATAATCAGGGAAATGGCGAAGGGTAAGGGAACCAAAGAGTCGCCCTGGCAGCTGACGACTCCTAGCGGATCGTCCGAGTACCAGATGTACAAGGACGAATCCGCTAGCCCGCCGGCGCTTGTCTGCGTCGTCGGCAAAACGGAGCTGCGCTACCAGCTGCGCGCGATCGAAGACCTCCACAAGATGCTCAAGGAGAACGGCGGCTGGGTGCCTCTCGGCAGCGCCGACGAGCAGAAGCCGGCAGCCGAGGGAACCGTCGAGGCCTGGGGGCGCTCATCGAAAAACCCGGTCGGCGGGTGGTACGGGCTGCGGAAGGGCTACCGAGGACGTTTCGGCATGTACATGCCGCCGCTGCTCGAGGCTCTCAGGCTGGCCGAGGTCGAGCACAACCCGAAGAACAACAGGATGAGGGCGCTCTAGGAGGGCACCTCGTGCATCCAACGGTGCACATCGGGCGCGGCGCCCCGCTGGATGTCGACGAGCGCCTGCCGCAGGCGCATCGTGATGGCACCCGGTTGCGAGTCGCCGACTGGCCATGAGCCGCGCGCTGACTTCACCGAGCCGACCGGCGTGATGACCGCGGCGGTGCCGCAAGCAAAGACCTCGGTGAGCGATCCATCTGCGCATCCGGCCTGCCACTCGTCGACGCTGATCCGACCCTCCTCGACCTCGTAGCCGAGATCTTTGCCGAGCGTCAGAAGGGCGTCGCGCGTGACGCCCGCCAGCAGGGTGCCGGTGAGCTCCGGTGTCATGAGCCTCGCGTTAGGCCCGCTGCCGAAGACGAAGAACAGGTTCATACCGCCCATCTCCTCGACCCACCGGTGCTCGATCGCGTCCAGCCAGACGACCTGGTCGCAGCCCTGCTCGGCCGCCTGCGCCTGAGCGAGCAGGCTGCCGGCGTAGTTGCCACCGGTCTTGGCGGCCCCGGTGCCGCCCGGAGCGGCGCGGCTGAAATCCTCGGACAGCCATACGGTGACGGGCTTGACACCGCTCGGAAAGTACGAGGCCGAGGGAGAGGCGATGAGGACGAACGTGACCTCGTCGGACGGATGCACCGTGAGGTTGACCTCGCTAGCGAACATATAAGGACGCAGGTAAAGACTGTGCTCGGGTTGCGACGGCACCCAGTCGGCGTCCAGCCGCACAAGAAGGTCGATGGCCTCGACGAATGCGTCGTCTGGCAGCTCGGGGAGTGCCAGCCTTCGAGCAGATCGACGGAAGCGCGCCGCGTTTGCCTCGGGGCGGAATACGGCGACGCTGCCGTCTTGCTGCCGGTACGCCTTGAGGCCCTCGAAGACGGCCTGCGCATAGTGAAGGACGGATGTGCCGGGGTCGAGCGCGATCGGTCCGTAGGGACGCACCTCGGCCTCTCGCCAGCCGATTCCCCGCTTCCAGGTCGCGGTCGCCATGTGCTCGCTGAACACCTTGCCGAATCCGGGATTCGCGAGGATGCGCTCGCGTTCAGCAGCCGGCGTGCGCGTTGTCGAGGGCGTGACCTTGAATGTGAGTCCGACTGTTGCGGCGCTCATGGCATAAGTCTGACGGAAACAAATTAGAGGCCGAGCCCACATACTCGGCCTCGCGAGAGGAAGGAGGGGGTGCTTGGCTAGGAGAAAATGACCGGCGGAGCCGCCTGCGCGTCTGCCAGGACCACGATCCGTGCCAGACGGTCCGCCGGCTCGTCCGAGCCGCGCAGCACCTTCAGCAGGAGCGGGCTGGATCCGGGCCGCCCATGGCGAGGCGGTGCAGGGGTGCGCACGACTCGGTCAAGCATTCGCGACAGCTCGGTCTCCAGCAGCCGGTCAAAGTCATTCATATGTAGGGGAAACGTCTCCCTCAATCGGAGTACCCAGGACTACCTCAGCAGCTTCGGAGCTAAGCGGCTGCGGGCCGGTCCTGGCGGTCATCCAGCTCGTGCGCAAGCTTGACCAGGCTCAGGCGGCGCGGTCCAGGACCCAACAGTCTCGCGGCGAGCAACACAAATGGTTTGACGATAGATGGCCGCGCATCGACACCCTCGTTGGTCGTCCTCGGAACCCTCCCCCTCATCACCTAGAAAACGCATGTGGGCCTACGAGTAATTGGAATTGGGCGATACCTCTGCGACGACCGAGTGGCTGCCTAGGCCACCGGCGGGTGGTCCTGCCCCCACTGGCGTGCCACGCCGGCCTGTCGCAAGAGCTGCCGCTTGCGGCTCCATAGCCGCTCGATCAGCTCCTGTCGCAGCTGCGGCCATTCCTCTTGGGAGCCCGGCCTGGCGAGCTGAGCAAGCGCCCTGTTGAGCCGGGTGAGCTCCAAGACATGACCACCGGTGAACTCGAAGGTCCCCCGACTCATCTATGGCTACCTGCGCGCATGTTGGATCCCCTTCGTTGAGGCTCCACTGAAGCAGCCAGTGCGAGCCTTTGCTTGAAAAAACGCAGGGGCCGAATCGAGTACCGACGGTGTGCGTTTACTTGTGCGAAGCTGGGCAAGCAACCGTCAGAATTGGCAAGGGGGAAGTAGGCTCCTGCCTTTGGAGACCACGGGATACTCGGAGACCGGCCTCGGGGATCGGCTTGAAGCATTCGAGTCAGCCTCGTCCGACATGGCGGGCACGCAGGACGTTGCCCAGGTAGCAGGCGAGGCGCTTCAGCTTGCCCTGGAGATGACCGGCGCGTCGGTCGCATTCATCGGCCTGTTCGACGACGCAGGCAACCGCCAGCAGGTCTATTCGCGCGCCGCTGACCCCGCCCGCTCCGTCAATGGAGAGGAGATCGACAAGCTCTTCGCCGCCGCCGCGGCGACGGCCTCGCCGAGGAAAGCTGCCCAGATGCCGGACCCGGGCTTGAGTGATTACTGCGGTATGCCGTTGAAGGCCGGCGGAAACATCATCGGCATGATTGGCGTCGCGGGCGGGAACGTGTACACAGTCGTCCAGCGCAGGGCGCTGTCCATCCTCGCCAACCAGGTCGCGGGCGCCCTGGAGATCTCGCGCTTGCAGCAGCGGAGGCAAGAGTTGGTTGGTGCGCTGGTCAACCTCCGGGCAGACCTCGACCGCAGTGAGAAGCAGCGAGTGCTAAGCGAGGAACGGGCGCAAGCTGCCATGCGGATCGAGCGGGCGCATCAGCTGGCCGTCGAGGCCCTCCTCGCCGTCTCGACCTCAGCACAAGCAGGCGCAACCTTTGCTGCTTTCTACCGCGGGCTCACTGAAAGTGTGGCGGAGCTGGTTGGCGCCGACAAGGTTCTCTTCTGGGAATTGAACGAGAACCGCACGCTGACGCCGATCCGCGGAGCTCACGGCATCGACGACCAATTCATGGCGCGCCTCTACCCGGCGCCGGCCGAGCCCTTCGGCAACGACCTCACCAGCCAGGTTGTCTACGAGGACTTCGTCTTCCGCGCCGCGATCACCGAAGGAGACGAGAACACCGCTAACCGCGCGGTGCTCGACCTCCTTGGTGTTTCCAGCGCCATCAGCGTGCCCTGGCGCGCGGGGAACCGCCGCCTGGGTGTGGTGGCCGCCTACGACTCGCGCGCCAGCGAGGGATTCTCGATGGAGGATGCATGGGTCTTGCAGATGGCCGGTCTGGCTGCGGGGCTGGTTTGGCAGCTCAAGCTGGCTGAAACCGATCTCACCCTGACGATCAACCGGCTGCAGGAGGTGGACGAGGCGCGACAGCTGCTCCTCAAGAACATGTCGACGGCGGTGGACAAGGCTCGTCGCCGTTTTGCGAGCGAGCTCCACGACGATGCCTTGCAGAAGCTGACAGGCGCAGAGCTCCAGCTGGCGAGGGTCACTGAGAACTCGACGCCGGTCGGGGACGCCCGCGCTCTGCTCGAGCAGGCGGAGCAGGCACTCCGCAAGCTTCTCTTCGAGGTGCGGCCACCCGCGCTTGAGGTCCCAGGCGGGTTCGAGGAGACGATCCGCGACCGGGTGGCGATGATGCATACCATGACCGGTATCGAAGCGGACATCGAGCTCGCGCTGAACGACGAGCAGCCGTACGAGATCAAGTCGATCATCTTCAGACAGGTTTCAGAGGCGCTGGCGAATGTCGAGCGGCATGCCGCCGCGACCCGCGTGGAGCTGCGGGTGAGAGAGCGGGATGGCGGGATTCACGGCGAGGTCATAGACGATGGGCGTGGCTTTGTCGTCGCCGAGCGCGACCGCCTCCCCGGCCACCTCGGCCTGCTGGCGCTGCGTGAGCGGGCGCTCCTGGCGGGTGGCTGGTGCGAGGTGACGAGCGAGCCTGGTAAAGGCACGAGGGTCGAGTTCTGGGTGCCGTCGGTCTCGTGAGCCATAACCCGATCCGAGTTTTGATCGTCGAAGACCACCAGGTGGTCGCGGATGGCCTGGCGGCGCTTCTCAACGACCAGCCCGATATGACGGTCGTAGGTAAGGCCGCATCCGTGGTCGAGTCCATTGCGCACGCGCACGATCTGAAGCCAGACGTGGTCCTCGTCGACTTTCGACTCACCGATGGCACCGGCGCCGACGCCGGAGCGGGCATCCGCCAGGTCCGTCCGGAAGCCAAGCTCATCTTTCTGACGAGAGAGGACAGCGATGCGGCGCGCTTCGCAGCGATCGAAGCGGGCGCAAGCGCATTCATCCACAAGTCACGCGCCGCCGCCGAGGTCGTGGAGGCCATCCGCTCGGTGTCCTCGGGTGGAACGCTGTTCACGCCGAGGACGATAGCGGCACTCCTGAACAAGAGGCGCGAGATGGACAGCCGGCTCGAGAGCCTCACACCGCGCGAGAAAGAGGTGCTTCGCCTGATGGCGGAAGGCGCAGCGAGCCGCGACATCGCGACCAGGCTTGGGATCAGCTACACGACCGTGCGCACGCACATTCGAAGCCTCGGCAGCAAGCTCGGGGTCCACTCCAAGCTGGAGGCAATCGTCAAAGCAAGAGAGCTGGCCCTTATCGAGTAGCCATGCGAAGCCGGCGCGCTGTCTTGCGCCGTCGCTTGTCTTGATACAGATCGCCATCGACAGCCTCATACGCGTCATGCCAGTCCTGCCCGGGACGCCAAGTGGCGAGGCCCATGCTGACCTCGATTGGCTCCGAGGATCTTGCCGCCAGGCTGGCTTCGCTGACCGCATCCCGCAAACGTGCAGCCACCTCGTGTGCGCGTTTGAGATCGGTTTCTGGCATGGCGACGCCAAACTCGTCACCACCAATCCGGGCACCTATGTCAGACGTGCGGATCACGCGCTGGAGCTGATGGGCGACCAGCTTCAGTGCGGCGTCACCCGCGCGGTGACCCAGTCGGTCATTGATCCGCTTGAGGTTGTCGAGGTCGATCATCATCAGCGAGAGCTTGCGATGGTGCCGCTCGGCAAGCGCAACCTCGCGCTCCATGATCCGTTCGAACTCGCGGCGGTTGGCAATGCCCGTCAGGTGATCGGTGCGAGCCTCGCTCAAGAACTGGCGGGAGCGGTCAAGCGCAATGGCGACCTGGTCGGCGATCGCAGCCATCAACAGCAGGTCGGATGCGCTGAAGACCCGCGGCATCTTTGTGCCGACCGTCATGACACCAACGACGCGGCCGCGCGCGCGAAGCTGCGCCCGCAGGGCGTTCCATTCGCCGCCGAGCCCGCGATCGACTCGTGACTCCGAGCGACCCACCGCGGTGACCGTCGCCCTCACATGAGGTCCTGTCTCGTCACCGAAGTGAGGAATCTCAGCCGGCTCGAGGCCGGCCGAATGAACGAACTTGTACGTTGACCGTTCTTTCAACCAGAGCGCGCCGGCCGTGAGCCGAAGGGCTGCGAGAGTTTCTACCAGCGCCACCTCGGCTGTCTCGAGCACGTCCAGCGATTGGCCCATGGACGTCACGATGGCTGCGAGCCCGTAAAGCTCGCTTTCTCGCGCGCGATGCTCGGTGTCGAGATGCTCGAGGTAACCTCGCACGACGCAGGTCGTGAGCCGCTCGACGACGTCCTCGAGCCGGCTCTGCACGACGGCGAAGATCTCGTCCCTACGGGCCGTGCCTTCGATGGGCTGAGTGATGAGCTCAATGGTCGCCCGGCGGTAAACGGCCAGGACGTCGATGAGGGTCTCCAGGGGGATTCCCTGCGATGCCTTCAGGCGCCCGTACTCGCGCGAGCGCTGCTCGTGGTCGGACCATCGGACTTCCACGTCGGCACGCAGGGAGGTCAACAGCACGTCGATGAACTCGACCGACGTCTCGATCAGATCCTCCCCGGTGGCCTCGCTAAGCCGCACCAGCTCAGGTGATCGCGAGCGAATGACCTCGAGCGTTTTGCGGCCGGTCTGGGCTGTGTCCGATGCCAACCCGACGGCCAGGGCGCTGAGGACGTCGCCTGGCTGATTGCCGAACGCACCGAACGTGCCTAGGGTCATCCTGCCTGAACAACGCCTGGCATCGAGGTCGTTACTCGATCTTCGCCGAGTTCGAATACCTCAACTGTGCGAGGCAAAATCCGCCCAACGGTACGGCGACCGCGCACCCCCTCTGGAGCGACATTTAGCGCGGGGAAGCGCCACAAAGCCTGCGCCACCCAGACACCAAGGGGTGACCTCGCCAGATGCTAAATGAGATCCCGGAGTCGGTCGATTCAGCAGACGAGCGCGAAACGAAGTCGAAGTACACGCCAGGAAACGAAGCTGACTTCGAGCGGCTGTATCAAACTTCGTACGGCAAGATCCTCGGCACGCTGACCGCAATGCTGGGCGATCGAGCAGCGGCCGAAGACTGCTGCCAGGACGCTTTCGAGCGCGCATTCAAGAAGTGGGACACTTGGCAGCCGATCGCTCCTGCCGAGGCATGGGTGCATCGCATCGCGATCAACGCCGCAGTCTCGTACAAGCGAAAGATGCGACTCCGGGAGGTCGGCGAGGTGATCCGGCGCATCGGCCGCCCGGGGCTGGGCGCCGACCCCCAGGACCACATCGAGCACCGAGACCTCGCTGAGGCCCTCGCGAAGCTGCCCCCGAAGCAGGCCGCCGCGATCGTCCTCCGCCACTACCACGGCTACACCAACCGAGCTATCGCGCAATCGCTGGGCATCCCCGAGCGCACAGTCGCGTCGCGCCTCGCCGTCGCCAAGGACCGCCTGCGAGTCATGCTGCGGCAGTCTTACGGCGAAGCGGACGGTGCGGCCATCGGCGAACGGGGTTTGGTGGCGGCGGCGGACTGAGCCGCTGTCGCGT
This sequence comes from Candidatus Dormiibacterota bacterium, assembly GCA_036380475.1. GTDB lineage: Bacteria > Chloroflexota > Dormibacteria > Dormibacterales > Dormibacteraceae > UBA10449. The sequence continues at coordinate 12,876 of DASVEP010000157.1, read as the reverse complement.
TACCGCCTGATGCAGGCACGCTTCGACAAGAGAGGACGGCGGCTTCCGGACACCGGTCACGGGTGCGGATGCCGGTTGTGTGAGCAATCGGGAGCTACACGGTACGAGCGCCGGAGGAGCCGGCGAGTCAGTTCCTGGGGACCCATCCGGCGCCAGCTGGCACAGATCGTCATACGCAGCTTCGGCACCGGGAACAAGCCCGAGACGGCGTAGCTAGTCGCTCAAAGCGGCTTCGATGACGTCGGCGGCTCGGCGATCGCCGGGACGGTCGCGCTCACGAAGCCGGGCGGCCACCCTGCGCTTGGTCTCTGGGGCGCCCGCAGGCCCCGTCTTGAACTTGACGTGCGTTCGAATGACACGCAACCGCATCGTCGCCAGGCGCCGCAGCCGAGCGCCATAGAAATCGCCCATCTTGATCGGCTCATACGATTCGCTTGGCTCGTATGCGGCGACCAACCTGCTGAGAGCGCCGGCGACGTCTTCGGGATCAGTCGAGGTTCGTTCCACATCACATTCGAAGGCAACCGCGCGGAAATGAAGCGTAGCCCGGCCGGCGTCGTGCTCATCGATCCAGTTGTGCGGCGACCAGGCCAGGAAGTCGGAAACGAAAAACGTCGCGCGCGGATTGGCACGAACCGCTGCGAAAGTTGGATCAGCCTGGACGCAATGGAGCTCGATGAGGTCGCCCGTCTTGACGAACGGGAGAATGCTGACCTGCGGGTAGCCATCCGCCGAGCATGCGACCAGCGTCCCATGCCGCATCTCGGCGACGAATCGCTCTGCCGCTTCCATGTCCGGCGGATAGTTCGAGCTCGCAAACATGCACCTAGTCTGTCGGAAACGCCACGCATGCGGGTTGATCCAGAATGGAGAGGGAATGGAAGAAAGAAGCGAAGAGCAGGTGATAAGCCGCCTCTTCGACCTGGAGAACGACGGCCGCGCGGCTCAGCGCGCCGAGTTGACGGGTGAGCGCTTCCTCTCGCTGATTCAGGATCCCGACAGTGGCCTCGGATACGTGTTCCAGCACGGCCTCGATGAGACAGAGGGCGCCGAGGTCCCGCCCGGGACCGAATTCTGGGAATACCCGACGTGGGACGAGGCAGAGCGCGCGTACGCGCAGCTTCTGAAGGAAGATCGCGAAGCGGGAGAGCTTGTCGAGACCGACTCAGACGAAGGCCTCGGTGACTCAGACACCAGTGGCGCCGAGGTCCGCGATCGCTATTCGGCCAGCGACGAGGATCCCCTGGTGGGAAGCTCGGACGACATCGTGGGCGAGGAGACCGACCGGAGCTCCTAGGTCCCGGGCAGGAACCAGTTTCCACCCCGGTGGATCAGGCCCGGCGGCTCCGCATACCACTCGTCACCGATGCCCAGCGTGTCCAGCGCTCCCTGCATGAACGAATGCCATGCAGGCGCGGCGACGACGTAGCTGTCCGAATTGGCAGTCATCTTCTGGCGCCAGTCGGGGTTTCCAGTCCAAACCGCCGCAACCAGGTGGGGCGTGTATCCAACGGTCCACGCGTCGGCGAAAGAGTCCGACGTGCCGGTCTTCACGCCGACGTGCCGTCCCGGCAGCGTGAGGAGTGAGTTGAGTCCGAAGATCATCTTCCGGTTGTTGTCGTTCGACATGATCTGCTCCATGATGAAAGCCACTTTCGGATCGAGGACCTGCACTCCCGCGTCCTTCGGGTGCTCATAGAAGATCGCGCCGTTCCTGGAGATGCTCTGGATCGAGTAAGGCTGCCGGAGCAGGCCTTGTGTGGCCAGCACCGACGCGCCGGTTGCCATCTGCAGCGGCGTCTCGCCGTAGCCGCCCAGCGTGAGCGACGGCCCGAATGTGTTGAGCGCATCGTCGGTCGTGTAGACCGGGTTTCCGGAAGCATCGGTGTGCTGCTGGTAGGGAGGCGCGCCCATCGTGCGGGCCATGTTGACCACAGATGCGACGCCGATACCGAGCTCAACTTTGACCGCCGGGATGTTCAATGAGTTGCCCATGCACTGCTGCAGCTGCAGCGTGCCGTGGTAGCGCCCGTCGTAGTTATGTGGCGTGTAAACCTCGCCTGAAGCCGGATCTCGATATGAAAACGCCGAGTCCGGAATTGGGGTGACCATCGTGTAGCGCTTGCTCGCGATCGCCGCGGTGTACGTGAAGATCTTCATCGACGAACCGGGGTTGCGCGGCGGCCAGACCGCCAGGTTGTACTGGCCGCCGTCGGCGGTCGGGTTGGCCGACGCGACCATCGATACGATCGCTCCGGTCGTCGGGTCGAGGGCGACCAACGCGCCCTGGCTCACTCGTCGGTAGGCGAGGACCGCGACGGTGTTGGTGATCGCCACCTGGGCGAGGTATTGAAGCTTGGGGTTGAGGGTGGTCGTCACTTTCAAGCCGCCGCCATAGGTCATGGCGGATCCAAATTTCTTGACGAGCTCGCCGACCACGTACCGGACGAAGCCGGCGGCCTGAATCTGATTCGTCGGCGTGAACATGTGCTGAGGTGGCGAGATGTCCTCGGCGTAGGCAGTCGCCGCGTCAGCCTGGGTGACCGTGCCCGCCCGGATCATCGCGTCCAGCACCTGCTGCTGCCGCGCCTTGGCTGCTTTCCAGTCGAGGAGCGGGTTGTACACCGTCGGCCCTCGAACGAGCCCCGCCAGCATCGATGCCTGGGCAAGGTCGAGGTCTTTGGTGTCTTTATGGAAGTAGATCTTCGCGGCCGCTTCGCCGCCCCAGGCGCTGTTGCCGAAGAAGGCGCTGTTCACATACATCTCGAGGATCTGATTCTTGGTGTAGGTTCGTTCGACCTCGAACGACAGCAAGGCTTCCCTGATCTTGCGGTCGAGCGTGGGCTCGGGTCCGACGAGGCGCAGCTTCACGAGCTGCTGAGTGATCGTTGAAGCGCCTTCCACGTTCCCGTGCGCGTGCCAGTCGACGATCGCCGCACGCACCACGCCGCCCGGATCCACACCTGGTTCCGAATAGAAGTTCCGGTCCTCGATCGCTATGAGCGCGTTGGGGAGCAAGGTCCCCATCTCGCTCAGCGTCTGGTTGTAGTGCTGATAGCCCGGGCCATGAAGATCGGCCAGCAGGGTGGCGCCGTCGCTTGCGTAGATCAAGGTGTCGGTTGGGATGGAATCTGCGAGCTTCTGGACCTCGGGCATCCGGTCGGCGAACGCCACATAGCCCGGAGAGGTCAGAAGCAGGGCAGGCCCCGCAACCAGGACCAGCACCAGCACGCGCAGCACCCAGCCAGTGGGACGAAAGATCCTGGCCCTCTTGAGTACCCTGGCAGTGCTTGCTCGACGCCGCCGGCCGTTGCGCCTAAGAGGCCAGTCGATCCGATTCACTCTCCAGGCCCTCCTCACGCTCCAAGGCCCGGGCATTCGGTACGGGCACCACGGGGCCGTACCAGCCGATCGACTGCGCGCTCAGGAGCGTGTGGATGTTGGTCACCTGGTCGTCGGTCAGGTTCCGGTCAGCGAGCCCAGACTGGCCCGCCTGCCGCACGACCACATCGCGCGTCCAGGTCAACATCTGCACGAACCACACCAGGAGCGCAGCCCCGAGCGACGCTGCGGCGCGCTCAGCGCGACGGTTCCATTCGTCCATTGCGTACGTCACCGGTGCAGGCTGCATTGCCGGTGTGCGGTGGAGCGGAACCTCGAACCATTCACCGAGCTTGATCCGTGGCAGCAAGCTCTGCGCCTGGCGATGTCCCCGCACCAACGCGAGCGCAAGGATGTCCGCACCAAGCACCAGCACCACGACGTTCGCGATCACAAATCGGTGCTCGCCGATCCAGGCGAACATGGCCGCGAACATCAGAGCGATCGTGGTGTTGATGATCTGGTCGGCGCCCCATGCCGCTGACTCCGTGAGGTAGCGAACGTTGGCGTGCTCGACGTTCGTGATCGCCATCCAGCACGCGACGATCAAGCCGAGCCAGATGATGCCCTCGACCACGCGCGGGACCGAGCGACGAACCCGCGGCACGACCATCGCCGCGGCCATGCCAGCAAAAAGCGCCACCGAGAATTGCATCGCGGTCCAGGTCCCCATCGAAAGGACAACGCAGTCCCGCGACCGAGTATTGGGCCGTCGGTCAAGCAGTTTTCCATGGCCCGTCAAAGGTGTTTGGGAGCGTTTGGACGTTGTATCGATGGCGTGATCGCTGACCCGCTCGGCGACCACGCCGCCAACAAGGAGACGCCTGATGGGAATTCTTCTAGTCATCCTGCTGGTGACGCTGGGGCTCGCCATCAGAACGGTTGCGGTCAACCGCCAGACGAGCCTGGCCGGCTCTGAGGCGGGTGACGACCCTGGGCTGGTCGACTCCTTCGCGCGCACGTCACTACTGGTGCTTTTCTGCCTGGTGGCGTTGTTTGCGCTTGTGCTGATGTACGGCAACGCGCCCGGAGCCGGCGCCGGCGGCTAGCCGCCTTGGCGACAACGCCCTTCGCACATTGGGCCGATTTCAGGCACTTCGGATCGCATTTGACAACTGTTGAGCCTAATTAACCGCATCGCATGGGCCATGTGGCCTTCGGCCCGATAACTTCCGTACTCCTGTCACTCCACCAACGGGACGGCGCGCGCGCCGCCTCAAGGGATGTGATCAAGGAGGGGGTACCTGGACTCGCATCACCGGCTCGGTCGTGGCCTGCTGTTCTTTCGAACGGGATATGTGCCGGTCGTCCTCGTGACGGCCTTCTTGCACCTAGGTGTCATCGCCCTGGCTGCCGCGCCTCCAAGCAGCGTCGCGGCTGCCCGCGGCCAGCGCGTCCCGTCGGTCCCGCAGCAGGACGCAACCGACCAACGACCCACGCTCTCGCTGCCCGCAGGGACTGGCCTGTGCCCTGCCTCGGGCCCGTCCGCCGCATGTGCGACCTCCGGCGCGTCAACGGTCTCTCCAGGTCAGCCGTCGCTACCGGATGGACTTGCTCCATGTCCGGCGGAACCGGCGAAGTCGCGCCTCAGCTCACCCGCGGCATGCGACGACACGATCTATCGATCACCGGCCTCCTCTGCCTCGGCAGCGACCACGCATTCGCCGGTGATGCCCAGCCTTCCTCAGGCGTCGCTCGATACCGCTTCCGCGGCCAGCACCCTCGTTTTGAACACCGATCATTCCGCCCCGGTGTCGGGCGAGTCGGTCATCCTCACGGCCACCGCCGGCGCCAGCGTGACGGGAACGGCGTCCGCGATCGAGATCTTCGACCAGACGACAGCCACGCTAGCGGGCGCATGCATGCAATCGAGCCGGTGCCTCGTCGCCTACAGCGCAAGCGCGGGCGTGCACTCGTTTGCCGCATTCATAACGCCGCCCGCTCCGACGATGCCGCCTCCCGGGGCCGCGATCACGTCGAACGCAATACAGGTGAGCTGGCTCGCGGTCGACCTCAAGACCAGCGTTCCGGCTGCGGTCGGCGCCAGTAAGCCGGTGAAGCTGGTGGCGACGACATCCGTCGATGTGGCCGCTGTGGGCTTCGCGCTCGTGTTCTGGGACGCGACGACGGGCAGCAGGCTGACCTTCTGCAGCAGCGGCACCAGCTGCACCACCATGCTGAGCGAACCGGTTGCGGGCTCGCACGACATCGTCGCCTTCATTGGCAACGACGCATCGGCGACCCCGACATCAGGTGTCATCAGCGCGTCGGGAACGGTCTCGCCGACATGGCTGTCGGTGGCCCTTTCCGCCAGCTCGACCTACCCGCATTCAGGCGGCACCGTGCACATCACGGCGACCGCGAGCTCCGACCTGACCAACACCCCGTGGAGCGTGGGCATTCTCGACTCGAGTGGGAACCTCGTCGACAAGGCCTGCAAGACCGGCAGCGTGTGCACCGCTCAGGTGACGCTAGGCAATGGACCCACTCCCTTTTTCTCGGCGGTGATCGGGCAAGCTGCCGGTCCAGTCAGCGCTCCGACAACGCTCGCCGGTCAGCTTTTGCGTGGGGTGACGGATCACGCGCCGCTGGTGAACATCCAGGCCAAGTCGGCGTCGGTGCAGCCCAATCGGATCCTTTGGGGCGTCGACTCCTGCAAGCCGTTGACCGGCGATGCCGGCGGTGGGTCGGGGCAGCTCCCAAAGGTCAACTTCTTCCTCGGCATGCCTGATTTCTGGGGCCGCTACCTGACCAACACCGGCAACTGCCCTGGCATCAGCGCGGCCGAGGTTGCGGCAGCCACCAAGTGGCACATCGGCATCCTGCCCATCTACAACGACTACGACTGCTCGGCGGTGGCCGGCTACGACACCGGAAAGGGTTATGGGTCGGCGGCGGCCGCGGCGGCCGCGAGCCTCCACATTCCCAAGGGCATCGTCCTCGTGATCGACATCGAGCCGCCTGGTCAGTGGTGCTCCGGCGGGATCGATGCCCCATTCGTGGAGGGCTGGTACGACGGCATCTCGGCAGCCGGCTACGCGCCGGGCTATTACGGCGACGGGACGGCGAGCAGCACGTTCGGACAGGCGTGGTGCGCCGCAATCGCCGACCGGTCCGAGATCGCCAACGACTCGTTCCTCTGGTCGTTCGAGCCGTCTTTGTTGGGCAGCTACAACAAGGTGAACTCGCCTCAGTGGCAGCCGAACCAGGTTGGCTGCGCAGGCAACATGGTCGCGTGGCAGTACGAGCTGAGCTCGGGATCGGACCCGGACGTCGACCACGACGAGGCCCTTTCGAAGCTGCCGCTCTGGTTTCCGTAAAGCTGTCTGTTCGGTTCGTCCGACCGGCGGATTTCGGGTGACGGGCACGACCGACGCGTTTACTTCCTAGGTCTCCGTTTGCCTAGAGGAGGTGTGCCTTGGAGCACGAAGAAACCAGGTTCGTACGTGATGAATCGTCGGGCACGGTCCGCGAGGAATCGACTGTCGTCAACGACACCGGCGTCGCCCCCGTGCGGGAAGCCTCGGTCGTCAAGAGCTCAACCCCGGCTCGGCGCACGATGGAGGGCATCTACCTGCTTTTCGGAATCATCGATGCGCTACTTCTGATCCGGTTGGTGCTCAAGCTGATGGGCGCGAACCCACACGCCGGATTCGCGAGCTTCACTTACGGGGTGACCGACTTCTTCCTGGCTCCTTTCCATGCGCTGCTCCCGACGGTTGTCAGCGGGCAGTCCGTGCTGGAGCTGTCGGTCATATTCGCGATCCTCATCTACTCGTTGCTGGCGTTGGCCCTTGTGAGGCTCGTTGCGATCACGATGTCGCGCAGCGTCACGGTGTCGCAGCACAGCCGCTCCGAGGGCTTCACGCCTCGATCTGATTGAGCGCCTTTCGCCATAGGCGCGGCCGGCATGTAGGGACGACCGTCCGGACGCTGGCGGTCTCCCTCGGGACTGCGGTGACCATCCTTCTGGTGGTCGCCGTGGTCTTCCTCATCGCGACCGCGCCGAATTGGTTATGGCGCTGAGCGCATGTCGTTCTAGCCGGCTCTTAGTCCGGGCATCGCGACCAGATCGCGTATGTCCTGCACCTGGCGGGTGATCCAGCGAGAGATGTCGTTGGTGCGCACGACGTCTCTCGCCCCGTCGAGTCTCTTCCGGCGCTCTTCGCTGCTCATTACCAGGCCCTGGTGCATTGCTTCGGCTGTGGCCTCGATGTCGAACGGGTTGATCGACAAGACGTGCGGCTGCAGCTCCTCGTGAGCGCCGGCATTCTCCGAGAGAACGATCACTCCCTCGGACCGGTTGACAACCGCGCCTTCCTTGACGACGAGGTTCAAGCCGTCATAGACGGGGTTGACCAGCAGGACGTCGAAGTTTCGCAACGCCGCCATCGCCTTGCGCTGGTTCTCCCCGAACTCGAGGCGGATCGGCATCCATCCATTGCCGCCGTACTGGTTGTTGATGCGCATCGCGACCTGGCGCACGCGGCGTAGATAAGTCCTGTACGCGGCCACGTCCTGGCGGGAAGGCTGAAGAAAAGCCCAGAACTGCACCTCTCCACGCAGCTCGGGGTGGTGGGCCAGCAGCTTCTCGTATGCGAGAAATCCTCTGACGATGTTCTTCGAAGGATCTGTTCGGTCGATGCGGACGATCAGCCGCTTTGGCCGCCAGTCTCGAAGCTTGCGCTCCTCGACCATCACCGCGTGTGAGAACGCCAGTCGTGTCGTGGTGGCCACGTCGATGGAGATCGGGTAGGCGCGCGCGTACACGACCCTCCCATCGATGAGGACGGCGCGCTCCCGTTCGTCGACTTGTAGCCCTGCGTTCTCTTCGCAGGTCATCAGGAAGTTGCGCACGTCGAGGCTCGACTGGAAACCGACGATGTCGCACCCCAGCAGACCTTCCAGGATGGCCGTCCGCATCTCCCTCGGCAGCACCTTCCAGTACTGGGGTGTCGGCCACGGTATATGGATGAAGTGCTGGATGATGGCTCCGGGCAGCAGCTCACGCACGATCTTGGGTACGAGATACAGCTGGTAGTCGTGAACCATGACCAGCGGCCGGTGCGGAAGGTTTCGTCCGACGTCGACGACCTTCTGCGCAACCTGCCGGTTGACCTCGACGTAGCCTTCGTTCCACGCCCTGTGGACGCGCCCGTTGATGATCGGCTGCTGGGCCAGGTCCCACAGATAGTGTTGGATGAACCACAGCACCGGGTTGGAGATGACCGAGTAGTACTGGTCGTACTGTTCGCGTGACGGCGACACGTAGTGGAGTCGCGTGTCGGAACGGACGAGCGGAGCGGCCCATGTATCGCCCTGCTCAGCGACCAGCTTCCGCTCGGCATCGTTGCGCGCGCAGCACACCCAGTCTGCGGACGTGACCTCGGCCAGTGTCAGCAGCGCGGTGACCACGCCGCCTGCTCCGCGCGAGAAGCCGCCATCGGGACGGGGCTCGTGCGGCGCCCGATTGCTCACGACGATCGCCGAGTGATGCGGCAGCGTCCGCGTCACGTAGGCGCGCATCGAACCGCCCGGCCGCCGCCGATCGATGCTGTTCATGAACGGGCTGTCCGCGGCCATCTCGAGCATCACTAAGTCGGTGTCGGGCCCGGTGATGGGCTCGGTGCCGGCGGTGTTGGGCTAGGCGCGGGCGAGGGCGACGGCTGCGGGGATGGGCTCGGCTGCCCCGACGGGCTCGCCGACGGAGAGATGCTTGGCGACGCCGATGGTGATCCGCTCGGAGACGCAGTCGGAGTGGACGAGCAACCCTGCGTGCCGCTCAGGAAGATCTCCTGCGCTTGCGCGCCGCATCCATGCACGATTCCTGACGGCTGCGCGTACCAGCTGCGCATCTTGGTCGGGAGCGCGTTGACAAAGCGCCTCATGATCGTCTGGCCGACGCTCTCGCCAAAGGCCTTGATCATGCCGCCTCCCCCGTTGGGCGCGGTGTTCCCGACCCAGACTCCCGCGACGATGTCGGGGTTGTAAGCCATGATCCACGAGTCGGGGATCTGACCATGGCCGTTGTCGCTGGTGCCGGTCTTGCTCGCCATCTGGCGATTCCAGCCGAAACCCCATTGGTATTGGTACTGCTTGAGGACGTCGGTGATCAGGTAGGCCTCGGACTGCGTCAGCACCGTCTGCCCGCCACCGAGGTCGTGCGTGAAAACGGTCTTGCCTGAGCCGTCCTCGACCGTCTTGATCACGTTGAGCCCGATCTTCTGGCCCTGGTTCGCGAAGACCTGGTAGCCCTGAACGTGCTCCTTCAGCGTCAAGTCGCTTCCGCCGATCGCCGTCGACAGCCCGGGATCGAGGTGGCTGTTGATACCCATCTGGTGGGCCAGGGAGATCACGTTGTTCATGCCCTCCATCTGGCCGACCTCGACCGCCGGGATGTTGCGCGAGTACACCAGCGCCGTGCGGGCGCTGATCACGCCCATACCACCGTTGTCGAAGTCGTGCGGAACGTATCCGTTGAAGCTCTGCGTGCGGTCGTCGAGCTTGGTCGCGAGCGTGATCTTGTGGTCGCGTAGGGCGGCCTCGTACACGTAAGGCTTGAATGACGAGCCGGGCTGCCGCTCGGCCAGGACGGTGTCGTACTGTCCCGCGATGGCGTCGTTGCCGTAATCGGCCGAGCCGACCCACGCAAGGATCTCGCCTGTCTTCGGGTTCGCCGCCAGCAGGGCCGCGTTGTTGATGTTCGCCCACGCAAGATCCTTGACGCCGTTCCTGACCGCCGCGTCGGCGGCCGCCTGGATGTCGAGGTCGAGCGTCGTGTGAACTGTGATGCCGCCCTGCTGCACCGCGGCCGAGCCGAATGTTGATTCGAGCGAAGAAAGCACGTAGTCGACGAAATGCGGCGCTTTGCTCTGGCGCGCGGTCGCCTGGATCTTCAGCTCGGACTTGACGTCCTCGTTGGCGGCCTGGTCGGCTTCGTCTTGGTTCAAGATGCCGACCGCCACCATCCCGCTAAGGACGTAGAGCTCTCGCTGTCGGGCGAGGTCGTAGTGGATCTCCGGGTCGTATGCAGCGGGCGCCTGGATCAGCCCGGCGAGGAATGCCGCCTGCGCCGGCGTGAGGTCCTTCGCGTCCTTGCTGAAGTAGGTGCGCGATGCGGCTCCGATGCCATAGGCGCCGTGGCCGTAGTAGACGCGGTTCAGGTACATCGTCAGGATCTGGTCCTTCGAGAAGCGCTCTTCCAGCGCAATCGCGAGGACCATCTCGTGGACCTTGCGCGTGACCGATTTCTGCGGGGTGAGCAGCTGGATCTTCACGAGCTGTTGAGTGATCGTGCTGCCCCCCTCGTTCAAGCCGAGATGAGTGACGTCGACCCACAGGGCACGCGCCGTCGAGCCTGGGTCGATCGCGCCGTGGTGGTAAAAATTGCGATCCTCGGCCGCAAGGGTGGCGGGCGGCGCGTACTTGCCCATCTCGTTGAGGTGCAGGCTGACGTGGTAGTGGCCGGCGGGGCTCCAGTCCTCGATCAGCTTGCCGTTGCGGTCGAGCACGATGACGTCGCCGGCGGCGAGCACGTCCTGGCTCGGGTCCGGGAGATCCTTGACGGCCCACAGAACGTAGAGCGTGGACAGGATGAAAAGGATCCCGACCCCGGCTGCGATCCAGACGCGTTTCGCCCACAACCAGCCCGCGAGGCGGTGGTGAGCTGCTGCGCGCTGTGGATCGCGGCCGGCTGGGTTTTGAGCCACCGTTCGCGTTCCTCCTCGTAGCGCCGGCATTTCAAGGGGGTCAAAAGAGGCCCACCGCTCTGCACCTGGCGCGCTTTCGAGAGAACAACGCTGGATCCGGTTGGGCTACCCGGGGCCCGGCGTCTGGAGCGCCTCTAGCCGAACTCGATCGCTATGTATGCCGACCCGTTCGCGGCCTGCACCCAGGCGGTGGCCACGTAGCGGTACGGACCCATGATGTTTGCGTGGTGCGTCGGGCTGTTCATGAACATCGCGTTGAGCTGCGAGTCGTTTACCCCCGCGCTCCAGTAGCCGACGTTCTCGCCGGCCTGGTGGCCCAGCCCACATCCAAGGTCAACCGACGGGCCATTGGTGTGGTACGGAGGCACCCAACCCTGGCGTGAAAGTCGCGATGCATTGGATGAGGCCACGTTGTAGAGACAGGAGCTCCAGGTCAACGGACCCAGCCCGGCGGCCGCCCGGTCTCGGTTGATGAGAGCCTGCTGCGTCGAACCGACGACAACGGATGGCGCCGCTTGCCGCGGCGGAGCCGGTGCGTTCGTCATCGGTGAAGGATCGGGGCTCGGTCGCGCGAGGTGATGGTCTGAGCGCGCATCCGCGGGATTCGAACCTAGAAAAATGACGGGGGGCAGCGCCTTCGCGGCCGTCAGCGTGTGCGCGCTCTCGTTTTGCGATCGCAGGGCGGCTGCGGTCGCGCCGCTGATGACAGCAACTAGAACGACGCCCCCAATCCAGGTAAGTACCCGCAACCCAGCCGCAGAGTCTGACGGCGGCCGGGCGAGAAACAATGGGCATTTGAGGTAAAAGCTTGTAAAAAGCGCCGAAAGGGAAGGGTGTCCGGGGGTTTGCTCTATCCCTGCGTTTCAGTACCTAAATGGCGCTCGGCGTTGCAGTGGTAAGCATTGCCGATGGAACGCTGAGCGGGGCGTTCTGCGACACATCCCGAGCCGATCGAGCGTGAAGCAAGTGGGTCCGTGTCCAGGATGACGGCGAGGGCACTGCTCATATCCACGTGGAGGTGAGCTTTCTTGGACATATCGGACGAATCGATACATACTCGGCCGCGTTCTCGAGTGCGGTTGCTCGGCGCTGCCATGGCAGCCGCCCTCGCGACGCTGGTCGTGGTTTCGTTCACGGTTCTGGCCGGTGAGGGCAACCCGACCTATCTGGGCATTCTGTCTTCGACTGCACCCAGTGGATACAAGCACTCGCCGGCGTGGTACGACCTCTCCAAGGGAGAAAACACGTTCACGTTTCAGTTCGATGTGACGAACCTGACCAATGAGCAGCAGACGATGACCCTGAGTCTGGGCGTCAACCACATCATCACGTACCGCGGGCAGGACGTCAGCGACGGACAGCCTGGGGTCATCAACGGAGTGGTCATCGACGGCCAGGACGCACCGACAACGCAGGTTCAGGATGCGCATCCGACATTCACCACACTGGTGATCGCAGCCCACGCGACTCAAACCATGCACATGTCGCGCACTCTTGCGGCGGGACAGTGCGGCTACTTCCAGTTTGACGTCGCGAAGGCGGGTCTCGAGTCGCAGAAGGGACTCATCGGCGGTGCCATTCGTGTTCTCGGGTGCACCACGGTCGTCCCGAGTCCCTCCCCGAGCCCCACGCCGGGTGGCGGCGTTGGCGGTGGTACGGCACCCAGCCCCTCGCCTAGCCCGACACCGGGCGGCGGCGTTGGCGGCGCCGGCGGCGGCGCCCCACCACCCTCAGGTGGTGTGGCCGGAGCCACGGCAACCGCGAGCGGCATAGGCCTTGCCAACAC
>DASVEP010000156.1:0-12399 GCA_036380475.1 Candidatus Dormiibacterota bacterium | reverse complement strand
GCGAGCCGGCGGGCGCGATTCACCCCGCCCGGATCATGAGTGGCTTAAGAGGCAGATCCATCAGCGGGAAGGAACGCAGCGGCGCTTGCCCGGCCGTAGGCCGGGTCGGCTTCGCCGACGCCGCGATGAGAGGAAACCGGCAGGTTTCCTCTCATGACTTAGCCGATCTCTTCCCAGGACGTGGTGTTGCCCTCAAACGGATCGGGCTCAGCCTCTTCCTGGTTGCCCACCTTCTGGTGGAACCTGCTGGCGATCATCTGATAGGCCATCGCCTTGGGGATGCCCAGCTTGGTGAGTGACTTGACCTCGTCGGCCATCACCTTGTCGCGAGCGGTCTCGATCGCCGCCAGCACCTCTTCGACAGACGCAGTCCTCTTGACCATGAGTACCTGATCATACCCAAGCCAACCGTCCCTTAATCCCGCCTTAGACTTACCTTCCGAATCTACCGCGGGCTTTAGTTGGGGGTGGGATGGCCGCTGATTACCCGACCGACAAGATCAGAAACGTGGTCCTTCTTGGCCACTCGCATGACGGCAAGACGACGCTGGCCGAAGCCATGCTCTTTGCCTCGGGAGCCGTTCCGCGCCAGGGCTCGCCCGACCAGCAGACCGCGACGATGGACTTCGAGCCGGAAGAACAGCGGCGCAAGATCTCGATCAACCTCGGCGTCGGGTTTGCGGAGCACGGCGGCTTCAAGATCAACATCCTCGACGCGCCCGGGTTCTTCGACTTCACGGGCCAGGTGCTCAGCGGCCTCCGCGCCGCGGAAGGAGCGGTCGTCGTCGTCGGGCCGAGCGGCCACCTGGCGGTCGGGACCGAGATCGCGTGGGAGCACTGCAATCACACCAACAAGCCGCGGATCGTGGTCATCAACAAGCTCGACAAGGAGAATTCCGACTTCTACGGCACAGTCGGCGCTATGCGGGACCAGCTGTCGCCGCGCCCGTTTCCGCTCCACCTTCCGATCGGCGCGCAGCAGGACTTCCGCGGCATCGTCGACCTGCTCCACCTGAAGGCCTTCATCACGACGCCCGACGGCAAAGGCACCGAGGCACCGATTCCCGAAGACATGCAAAAGCTCGTCGAGGAGTACCGCGGCCAGCTCATCGAAGCAGCGGCCGAAAGCGATGATTCGCTCCTCGAGAAGTACCTCGACGCCGGAACGCTGAACGAAGAAGAGATCCAGCGTGGGCTGCGCGAAGGCATCCTCGCAGGCAAGGTGGCGCCGGTGGTTTGCTGCTCGGCGACACGACTGCTTGGGGTGCGGACGCTGATGTCGACGATCAACGAGCTGCTGCCGCCCGCTGAAGGCGATCCCGCCAAACCGACCAAGGCATTTGTGTTCAGCACAGGCGGGGATCAGTTCGGCCGCGTGAGCTACTTCAAGGTTGTGGCGGGCAGCATCAAAGCCGACCAGCACCTGACCAACCTGAACCGCGGAGCTGACGAGCGGCTGGCCCAGATCTTCTTTCCACGAGGCAAGGAGCACGTGGCAGCGACCGAGATCCACGCCGGCGACATCGGCGCTGTGACCAAGCTAACCCACACACTGACCGGCGACACCCTGGGGTCGAAGGACGGCGGGCCTCTCCAGCCGGTCGAATGGCCAGAGCCCGCCTATGGGCTCGCCATCACGCCGAAGGCTCGGGGCGACGAGGAGAAGATCTCCAGCGGCCTTGCGCGCCTTGCCGAAGAGGATCCGACGCTGCACGTCGAGCGCGTCGAGGAGACCAAGCAGCTGATCATCGCCGGCCTGGGCGACGTCCACCTCGACGTGATCCTCGAGAAGTTGAAGCGAAAGTACGGCGTCGAGGCGACCACCGCTCTGCCGCGCGTCGCCTACCGCGAGACGGTGCATGGACACGCGCGCGCCGAGGGCCGCCACGTAAAGCAGTCGGGTGGGCACGGTCAGTACGGGATCTGCGTCATCGAGGTCGGTCCGACCAAGCGCGGTGAGGGCTTCATCTGGGAGGACAAGATCTTCGGCGGCGCCATTCCCCAGAACTTCCGAGCGTCGGTCCAGAAAGGAATCGTCGACAACATGGCGAAAGGCGTGGTCGCGGGATATCCCATGGTCGACGTGAAGGTGACGCTGGTCGACGGCAAATTCCACCAGGTCGACTCCAACGACATGGCGTTCCAGATCGCCGGGTCGCTGGCCATCCGCAAGGGGGCGCTGGATGCCGGTCCGGTCCTCCTGGAGCCGGTCGTCGAGGCAGACATCCGAGTGCCGGAGAAGAACCTCGGCGACATCATGTCCGACATCAACGGCCGTCGCGGCAAGATCCTGGGCACCGAACCGGATGACGGCTACCAGAGGGTGCGGGCCAGCGTTCCCGAGCACGAGATGCTTCGATTCGCCCTCGACCTACGCTCGATCACGCAGGGTCGGGGGAGCTTCCGCAAGAAGTTCTCCCACTACGACGAGATGCCTGCGCATCTCGCCAAGGTGATCATCGAAGAGTTCCAGAAGGAGCACGAAGCCGCCAGCTAAGCTTCGGCCCATGGGCATGCCTTGAGCGCGCCGAGCGCGCATGACGTCTGCGTCATCGGCGGAGGCGTGACCGGAGCGGGAATCGCGCGAGACCTCGCCCTGCGCGGTCTGTCGGTTCTGCTCCTCGAAAAAGGCGATTGGGGCGGCGGCACGACCGGCAGCTCGAGCTGGATGATCCACGGTGGTCCTCGCTATCTCGAGTTCGATTGGGACACGACGCGTCTTTCCACTCAAGACGCTGGTTACATCGTTTCGATCGCGCGGAACATGGTCTATCGCGTCGCTTTCATCATCCCGGTCCTCCCGCACGATCGGAACAACATCGAACGAATGGAGACGGCCATGGAGGTGTACGACCGCTTCCAGCCGCTCAAGAAAGCCCACCCGCACAAACGGCTCACCGCCGTCGAGGCGCTCGAGGCCGAGCCGGGGCTGACGCCCGAGCTGATTGGGGCCGTGACCATGGAGGAGTGGGGCGTCGATCCACACCGCCTGGTCTTCGCCAACGTCCAGGACGCGATCGCTCACGGCGCGCGCGCCTTGAACCACACGCGCGTGGTCGATCTGCTGCGCGACGGCGGCAAAGTGATCGGGGTTCGTTACCGCGGGTCTGACGGCGCAATGTCGGAAGCACGGGCCAGGGTGGTGGTCAACGCGGCGGGACCCTGGGTGCCGGAGATCAGCCGCATGGTAGGGGCCGATGTGCGGCTGCGGCCGGCCAAGGGCATCCACATCATCTATCCGCACCGCATATCCAACTTCTCGATCAGTGCGGAGTCCATCGACGGGCGCGACCTTCTGATGGTTTCACACGCCGGCTTCACGCTCCTGGGCACCACCGACGACGACTTTTATGGCGACCTCGATTCGGTGGATGTCCTGGAAGACGAGGTCGACTA
Organism: Candidatus Dormiibacterota bacterium; assembly: GCA_036380475.1. Classification (GTDB taxonomy): domain Bacteria; phylum Chloroflexota; class Dormibacteria; order Dormibacterales; family Dormibacteraceae; genus UBA10449. The sequence goes on along the minus strand of DASVEP010000156.1, from coordinate 9,003 downwards.
TTTGCTGCAGGCGTTCGAGCGCGTGTTTCCTTCGATACGCGCGTATCGGCCGGCGCGAACGACGACGGGCGTGCGACCGACGCTCTTCAAATGGAGGCGATACGAGGACGAGCTGTCGCGCCGATACGAGGTCATCGATCATTCACGCGACGGCGCCGAAGGATTCGTGACCATCGCGGGCGGCAAGCTCTCGATGTATCGGCTCATGGCTGAGCAGACCTCTGACATGGTGTGCCGCAAGCTTGGGCATGAAGCGCCGTGCCTCACTGCGACCCGCCCGCTTCCAGGCAACGAGTCGGAGCTCGAGCCCGCGGCAGAGCTTGGTGCGCGCTTCGGCATCACCGCACTCGCCGCGATGCGATTGCAGACGCGTCAAGGATCTAACGCAGCAGCGGTCATGGATGAGACGCGCTCCGGGCGAATGATCTGCGCGTGCGAACCAATCACCGAGGCAGAGCTCGTGCACGCGGTCCGTCACGAGCAGGTGCGCACGCTGGCCGACGCCTTCCGGCGGGTTGGATTGGCGGCTGGCCCGTGCACCGGCGCGGCGTGTGTGCTGCGGGCCACGAGCGTCATCGGCAGCGAGCTTGGCTGGAGCGCATCGCAGCGGTTTGATGCCGCGCGCGAGTTCGTCCGCGGCGCGTGGTTGGGACGCGCGCCGATCCTCGGTCACTCGGGGTGGGCGCAGGAAGAATTGGCGAGCGGATCGCTGCGCGGCCTGCGCAATTGAGGACCTGATGGGGCGCACGGATTCGCTGGCGAAGCTTGCGTTCGCCTACGGCGTCCACCTCACGCGGAGGCGGCTGACCCGTCCAGTCCCGCAGCTTCCAACGCTCCTCGAAACCTACGCACCCGATGGGATGCGCCCGCTGCTGCCAGAGGAACGCCGGCAGCACCCACAGCTGATCGGCTGCATCAACTGCGGGCTGTGTGCGCTGGCCGCCGGACGCATGGGCAACGTGCGGCTTCCGGACCTGGCGTCCTCTTATATGCGGCTTTACGCGCGGCTGGGTGCGGCGGCGTCGGATATCGAAGGAGACTCGCCCGATTTCGAGGCAGCGGCCGCGGCCTGCCCTGTCGGAGTTCCGCTGGCCGAGGTCGCGGCAGTGGTGCGGCGGTTGGCCGGCGGCTGAGGTCTAGGAGCGACCCGCCAGGCGCTCAAGCCGATCTTGATCACTGGCAGCGTCGAATGCAGTGGCCGGCATCGAAGCGTAAGTGGTTGCCAGATATCCACATTCTGTATACAGTCTGTGGAAATAACACAACATCTAGCGCCAATGGTCAATAGCCTCTCGCGCTTAACCCGTCGATTGCCGGCCCTCAAGGCGGTCCTTGCCCGCCTCGCGGACTGGTTCACGACGTCGACCGAAGAAGACGTCGACGAGCCCATGCACCTGCCGGAACCCGTGCCAGTCGCGCCCGCGACATTTGAGATGAGGTTCATGAGACTTCAGTCGGAGGGACGGTTCGACGAGATGTGGGAGATGCTCGCCGACGACGCGCAGCGCGCGTGGGGCAGCCGTGATGCGTTTATCAGAGGCATGCCGCGGCTGGACGAAGACATGCAGCTGTTGGACATGCACGTCATTAGCGTCACCGTGCTCGACGGCTGGACCGACCACCTGCATGAGCGCACCTACCAGAACGTCGCTCAGATGGTCATGCGCTATCGCGTGAAACAACAGTGGAGGGAGTGGACTTTCGACCGCGAGGTGCACCTGATTAACGCGGCGGGCGCCTGGAGAACACTGTGTTATCCGACAAAATCCAAAGCCGGTAGCGGCGTGGGGACCCGCTGATATAGTGGGTTGCAGGCCATGCTCGAGCAGACGATCGAGGAACAGGAACGTCACATACGCTGGCATCGCAGGCGGCGACGCGCGATGACGCCGCGGCGCTTGCTGCAGGAGTCCGATGAGCTCCTCTTCTGGGTCGAGGAGTGCCTCGTGAAAGAGGTGCGCATCGTGCCCGGATGGTTGGTGGCGCGATTGACTGTCGTGCTGCGGCAAGCGCATGCCGATTTGCCCGGCCGCCTTGGCCGTGAGCGCAGGCCCGAGCAGGTGATGGAGATCATCTACGACGCGCAGGCGGCGCTGATGGACCAGGCGTGCAGGAGCCGCGGGCCGGCTGAGGTGATTCCACTTTTCGCAAGGGCGCGCGAGCGCCAGCTCGCCGAAGCCGCCACGGTCTAGCCGGCGCTCCGCGGTGCGGGTCGACCTTCACCTTCACTCGCGCTACTCACACGACAGCAGGACCTCGCTCGAATCTCTGATCGAACGCAGCCACCAATGCGGACTCGATCGGATCGCGCTCACCGATCACAACTCAGTCGAAGGCGCGCTCGAGCTGGCGCGCATGGCACCCGACCTCGCTATCGTCGGCGAGGAGGCGAAGACGCTCGAAGGCGAAGTCATCGGCCTCTTCATAAGGCGACGCCTGCCTCCGTTTCTGCGCCCCGAGGCAGTCATGGATCTCGTGCACGAGATGGGCGGCCTCACCTATATCCCGCACCCGTTCGATCGCAACCGTTCTCACTTCCGCGCCGAGCGCATCGTCGAGCTGGCCGATCGCATCGACATCATCGAGGTCCACAATCCCTGGGCCGATCACGCCGCCAACGCGGCGGCGGCGAGGATGGCCGCCGATCTGGACAAGGTCACTGCGACCGGTTCTGACGCACACTCAGCACACGAGCTGGGGCGCACCTGGATGGAGATGGACGAGTACACGGACGTCGCTGATTTCCTGGCCAAGTTGAGAGATGCGCGGCATGTGATCACTGCGCATAGCGGAACCGGGCGTAGGGCTTGAGCGCGAACGCCGCCGAGCTGCTCGTCGCCGGCTCGGTGGCGCTCGATACGCGCGACGGTCCTTTCGGCAAGGTCGAGGAGGCGCTGGGTGGCTCAGCTGTGTACTTCGCGCTTGCTGCGAGCTTGATCGTTCCGGTCAAGGTGGTGGCGCCGGTTGGACTCGACGGCGCCAAACAAGTGGCTCAAGCGTTTAGCGGCCGGCAGATCGACACGGAGATGCTTCAGATCCTGAAGGCGCCCACGTATCGCTGGCGTGCGCGTCAGAAGCACGGGCGCAACATCGAGCATGGGCGCAGCGACAACATTTACGACAGCTGGGAACCAACGCTTCCCGCCGGCTTCGGTGGGTGGGCGTTTGTCGGTTCGATGCGGCCGGACCGTCAGGCGCAGATCGTGGGCATGCTCGGCGCCATCCCTCTTCTAGCCGCCGACGCGATGCTCTCCTACCTCCAGGCTCGGCCTCCCGAGGCCAGGGACGTCCTGCGCCGGGCGGCCTGGTACTTCTGCAACGACGACGAATTCGTGGCGCTGGGGGGCAAGGACCCTGACGAGTTTCGGCGGCAGTGGTGGCTGCAGGGTCTGGTCATCAAGGAAGGCCCGAAGGGCGTAACTGCTTACACCGAGTACGGGGTGGTGCGCGTTCCAGCCCTCACGGGACACGATGTCGTGGACACGACCGGCGCCGGCGATGCGCTCGCGGGAGGGATGCTTGCGCGCTGGATGACCACCGGAGGCGCGCCAGGCGGACTGCAGGACGCGCTGGTGTGGGGTGTGGCGTGCGCATCGATCACCATCTCGTCGATCGGCGTAAAGGGCATTGCACGCGCAACGCGCGAGGAGCTTGACGCACGGGTGGCGGAGGTGGAGGAATGTCTGCGACGGCCGTCCTGATCATCGCGGGTGATCTCGTGGAACAGGATGTCGATGCCATCGTCAACGCAGCCAACAACCAGCTGCTGCTCGGCGGCGGCGTGGCCGGCGCGATTCGGGAACGTGGTGGTCCCGCTATCCAGCGCGAATGCGATGCGCACGGGCCGGTGAAAGTTGGTGAAGCGGCGATCACTGGTAGCGGTGAGTTGCGCGCTCGTCATGTCATCCATGCTGCGAGCATGCGGCTCGGAGGACGCACGACCGCGGAGTCGTTGCGTTCGTCCATGGACAACGCGTTTCGTCTTGCGCGAGAGAACAACGTGCACACAATTGCGGTGCCGGCAGTCGGCACTGGCATCGCAGGTTTTCCGATGGATGAATGCGCGCGCGTCATGTCGGGGTGTGTCGCCCGCGCGTTGACGAGTGGATGGCAACCAGACGAAATCCGTTTTGTGCTGTTTGGAGAAGGCGCTAGGAGCGCTTTTGAGGACGCGTATTACGGTCGCTGAATCTGTGGAAAACACCTTGGTTTTTCAGCGATTTTCCGGCCCTTTTCTCACGATCAGCCTGAATTCAGTTTGAATTGGGGTTGTATCGGGGTAAGACCGACCCCTAGAATGGGCGGGTCCCGCCCCCCCCGAACGGATTTCTACCGAGGATGGTGAATAGTGGAAGGCTACTGTTTGAAGGACAAAAGAAAGGTCGAGATGAAAGACCCTCAGCCGATCACGATGAAGAATGGCAAGCCGGCAACGGTGGGCACATGCCCCGACTGCGGCACCAAGATTTACAAGATCGGAAAGGCAGTCGCTTAATCGACCTTGATTCGATCGCTCCACTGCGAGCGGTCCTTCTCGTAATTTCAGGCAACGCGTTAATCATTGGATGGTGAATAAATGGAAGGCTACTGTTTGAAGGACAAGCGAAAGGTCGAGATGAAAGACCCGCAGCCGATCACGATGAAGAACGGCAAACCGGCGACAGTCGGGACGTGTCCCATCTGCGGAACCAAGATCTACCGGATCGGCAAGTCCTCCTAATCAGGCTTCACGTAAGGACCACTCGATGTGAGCGGTCCTTATTTTTTGTCAGGTGGTGATCGGTGGCTCGAGCGCCCCGAGCAGCACTTCGGTAGCAGAGACCGCCTCGTCGACACCCAATGCTTTGAAGATCTCGACGTTGGATGGGTTGTTGACGCGAGCCACGGTCTTCTTGACATTGAAGTGTCGCTTGGCGACCTGGAGCGCAACGAGGTTGTCCTCATCGTCGGCGGTGACGGCGACAATCGCGTCTGCGCGCTCGATACCCGTTTGTGACAAGAATTTCACCTCGCAGCCATCGCCCCTCATGACGATGCTTCCGAGCTGAGTCTCCAGCCAGTCAGCGCGGCGCTGGTCTCGTTCGATGAGGGTCACCTCGTGTCCGCGTTCCAACAGATCGCGTGACATGTAGTAACCGACGGTGCCGCCCCCAACCACGATGACGTACATCCGGCGCTACTTCTCCTTGAGCATTTGCTCGATGTGCTTCGCGCCTTCGAGGGTCGGACAGATGGTGTGGAGGCCAAGCTTTTCGTAGGCATCTGCGCGCTCGGGATCGTAGATGCGAGCCACGACCCGCGGCACCTTGAAGACTACTTTTGCGATCTGCGCGGCCATGATGTTGCGGTTGTCACCTTCGGTGACGGCAACGAAGCCGTCCGCGTCCTCGACTCCGGCACGGCGCAGGACGTCTGAGTCGGTGCCGTTGCCGACGACCTGGTTGCCCTTGAAGTCGTTGGTAAGCACCCCTCGCGAGGCGGCGCGGGAGAACTGGTTGGGGTCTCTGTCGATGATCACGACCTCATGACCGGACTTGTCCATGTCGGCGGCTACCTGGGAGCCGACACGGCCGCAGCCCACGATGAGGATCTTCAAAGCCCGTTGATTATAGGGAGGCCACGACGGCACCCCTCTATAGCACTTGTTAGGATTTGGCCCCGTGCGCTTCCCCTTCACTTTCATGGGTGTGATGGCGCTGGGAATCGGGGTCTGGGTGGCCTTTTACCTGGCAAGCCACGGGGGCCTGGATCCGTTTTCTGAGGGCATCGCCGCGCTGACGGCTGTGATCTCGTTCGGCTTCGGCGCTTATGTTCTGATCAGGCGCGTACGTAGAGGACCGCAGCACTGATGGGCGATCATTCGCATCCGCCGACCGCGAAGAAGGTGCTGGTGGCCGTCGGTGGCCAGGGCATCGACGCCGAGACGGTCCGGCTGGCATGCCGCATGACGGATCCGACGGGAGGACGGCTCTACGGGGTGCACATCATCGAGGTGAACCGTGCGCTGCCGCTGGGGGCTGTCCTGGACGATGTAGTCGAGCGCGGGGAGAAGATCCTGGACGAGGTGGAGCAGCTCGCGTCTGAGTCGGGGTTGCCAGTGGAGACGGAGCTGGTGCAGGCCCGCGATACGGGGCCGGCTCTGGTCGATGAGGCGGTGGAATGGGGGGCGGACCTGATCGTGATGGGACTGCCGTACAAGCGGCGGTTCGGTGAGTTCAACCTGGGTAAGACCGTGCCGTATGTCTTGAAGAACGCGACGTGCCGGGTGATGCTGTTCCGGGAGCACCGCGAGCACTCGGAGTGACCGGCTAGCGGGCCGCCGCGCCCGACCCCCAACCCCCCTTCGCGGGCCCTCCCTTCCCATCGGCTCCCTCCCCCAGCCGACCGACCGTAACCCCGACCTTAGCCGCGTTTCAAGCCTGCGCCAACCCAGCTTGTTAAGGTCACCGAGCATGGCCGAAATGGCGAGGAAACCTCGCCCGCACTATCTGAAACGCCTTTGGGCCGAGCTCGGCCGCATGGGTGGCGAGCACGACGCCTTCATCAAAGTGATCATCGTCGAGCGCATCACCAAAGCCCTGGTGCTCATCGCACTTGCCATCGGCCTGCTGTTCGTCGGCCGCAACGGAGTCCTCACGCAATGGGCGGACTTCGCGCAAGGCCAGCTGAATCTCGACGCCGACAACACGCTGATCGAGCGTCTCTTTTTCAGGCTGCTCGCCTACGCCGGCAATTTCGGCCATCTCACCGCGCTGGCGATCGGCGCCATCGCCTATGCGATCCTTGAAGGCACCGAAGGCGTCGGTCTTGCGATGCGTCGGAGGTGGGCCGAGTACCTGACGGTGATCGCGACCGGGATTCTGATTCCCTACGAAGCCTATGAGGTCATCCGCCACGCGACCTTGTTCAAGGTCGGGGCGCTGCTACTGAACGTGGCCGTGGTGGGCTACCTGGCCTACCGCAAGCGCCTCTTTGTCGGCGTCTGACACCGGCGTGAGCCACGCGCTCGGAAAACCTGCACGGTGGATGACATATCGGACCAGCGCACCAAGCGTCTCCAGGCCGTAGACCGTCGACGTTCGAAAGCTCACCGAGCTGGCGTCCGCGTGATATCTCCCGATCGCCGGTACTTCTCCGATCTTGAAACCGAACGTGGCGGCCTGGATGAGAACCTGCGTATCGAAGACGAAGTCGTTGCTGTTTTCGAGGAATGGGATCGCCTCGAGGAAGCGACGGGAGTAGGCACGGTATCCCGTGTGGTATTCGGACAGATGCAGCCCAAGAACGCGATTCTCGGCCGCGGTCAGGAACCTGTTGCCCAAGCGCTTCCACCAAGGCATGCCCGCCTTCGCCGGATCGAGGCCCAACCAGCGCGACCCGAGCACGATGTCAGCCTCACCGTCCTCGATGACGCGGCAGAGATTCGGGATGATGGTCGGGTCGTACTGCCCATCGGGGTGGAGCATCACGACGACGTCCGCGCCCATCGCGAGCGCGTGGCGGTAGCACGTCTTCTGATTGCCGCCATAGCCGAGATTCCGCTGGTGGCGGATGACATCGAGACGTAGCGCGGTGGCCACGCTAACGGTTGCGTCGGCGCTGGCGTCATCCACCAACAGAATCCGGTCCGCGTGGCCGGCAGGGATGTCACCGACCACTTCCATCAGTGTCTTTGCCGCCCGATACGCAGGCAACACAATGACGCGGTGCGGATGCGGTCCACTCCATTGCAGCTCGCCGACGGGGATCGGATCCGGCCGCACGGCCATCCTCTCGATGATGAGATAGGCAGCGATCGCGATCGCGCCCACCGCCGCCGACCATAGGTCGAGCGCGAGTGTCAGATTGATTGCTGCGTAAGCGAAAACCAGGACGACAGCAGCCACGCGCGGCCAACGCAGCTTGCCGGTCAGCGCGAGGTCGGCGAGGGCGAATCCGGGGATGACGAGAAGAGCGAGGTCGTGCACGTTCTGGTGCGGACTCAGCACCAGCGAAGCGGCGATCGTGAGTGCGAAGTCGAGTCGCGGTACGTTCGGGCGCCAGCTGAGCGAGAGCGCCACCAGCGCCAGAAGAATGATGAGAACGATCAGCGCCACGGCCTTGCCGCCGCCAGGGACCGCCTCCAGCACATTGCGCAGCGAGTAGACGGCGGTATCCGTGTAGACGATCTGGCCGTTGGTCGGCAGCGTTCCCCCGATCGCCCAGCGGCTCACCGCATTCAGGTACCCGACAACAGGTCCGATCCCGAATCCGGCGACCGACACAACACCGAGAGCGATGATCACACCGAGAAATCCCGCCAACGCGCGCCATGCGCGTCGGGCAATGAAAAGTACTGGCACCAGCAGCAGCAGCTGGGGCTTGGCCAGCGCGAGCCCGCTGAACACGCCGGCCCAGCCGAGTCGGCCCCGCGCCCAGGCGGCGTATGCGGCCGCGAGCGGAACGAGCACCACTAGATCCGACTGTCCTTGCAGTACGGTCACGAACAGTGGGAAGAACCCGGCGATGAGGGCGGCTGCTACCCACGTTGCCCGGCCGTGAATCCGTTCGCTGCTTCGCACGAGCAGGACGATCAAGACCGCGGCAAGAACGACGTTCAGAGCGGCCATGGCGTAGTAGGCGCCCCGGTAATCCAGAAAGGCGAGGGGGGCGATCAGGAGCGTGTAGTAGGGCGGGTGATAGTACGGCAGCACTACGAACTGGTCAGGGGGATGCGGGATGACCTGCAGCTCGTACTGCTTCTGGAGCGCGAGGTCGTACACCGCGGCGCCGCCTTTGAGAACGTACAGCCTGGCGCCCGTGTAGAAGGAGAAGAAGTCCGGTCCTTGTAGGTTGCCCCGAACGAACGTGAACCAGTATGCCGTCCAAAACAGGAAGGACCCAAGCCCGGCGCCGGTGGCCGCCGCATAACCCATGCGGGCCCACCGCAGAGAACCCCAGCGGCTCATCGCCCCGTTTCGAGTCGAAGCGCGAATCGATCCGGTAGTTTGGCCTTCCTGATCG
>DASVEP010000155.1:0-3060 GCA_036380475.1 Candidatus Dormiibacterota bacterium | reverse complement strand
GTTGGGCAACGTGAGCCCGATCCTCACCGCCGGGACCAACTCCTCCGGAGGGGTGATGGGCAAGATGATCAGCCCGCAGAACCTTTCGGTCGGGGCGGCTGGGGTGAACAAGGTGGGAGCGGAGGGTGAGATTTTCGCCCGGGTGATCCGGTACAGCCTCATCCTCACCAGCCTGGTGGGGGTGGTCGCGATGATCGAGGCCTACGTGGTGCCCTTCATCATTCCATCGCCCTAGCCCGTCTTCGCGCCACGCGTCCGACCAGGATTCACATCCCAACCGCATTGGGGAGGTCTGGCTTCACCTCCCCGCCACGCGGGGAGGTCGGACTGCTCGCGCGGCGAGCACTCCGGGTGGGGAGAAAGGACTCGGAAAAGCGTGTGAGTGTCAGGCCGGCAGCCTGATTGCGCGTCCACAGATTCTGACCTGCAAATTTACCGGCGCATCTTGACATACAAACAAATGTTCGTACAATAGTCATATGACAGTGGGGTGTGGGGGTGGTGTGAGTGGAGCGGCGCTGGCTGAGCGCGTGATCCAGCTCGCCTTCGCCGCCGACCAGATCAACCTCGAGCTCTCCAAAGTCGCCGCCGCCTTCGCCGAAACCGACGAGTACGACCAGCAGGGCTTCGAGAGCCCGATCGCCTGGATCAAAGCCAACTGCCACCTGTCTGGCGGCGCCGCCGGCGATCGCGTCTGCGTCGGCCAACAGCTGGAGCGACTACCGCACAGCCGGGCGGCGCTGGGCATGGGTGAGATTGGCTTCGCACACTTCGCCTTGATCGCGCGGGAGTCAGCGGCGCTGGGCGAGCGCCTTGATGAGCAAAGGCTGCTGCGCAAGGCGCGCCAGGAAAGCGTCGCCCGCTTCCGACATTCCTGCATGCACGCCCGCCACTCGGGCGACCCTAAGGGCTTCGTCAACGAAGAGAAAGAGGGCATCGAGGCGAGGAGTCTTACCTTCACGACAGCCGACGATGGCGTCGTACTCGTCAAAGGCATCCTCGACAAGGTCGGTGGCGCCGCGGTGCAGACGGCATTGGAGCCGCTGGCCAGGCGCGCGGGCAAGGGCGACGACCGGCTGCGGGATCGCCGGCTCGCCGATGCACTGGTCGACGTTGCCATGCACGCGCTCGACAACAGCGTTCCGAGTCAGCGCACGCACATGCAGGTCACCACCTCACTGGAAACCCTGCTCGGGCTTGCTGGCGCGCCGGCGGCGGAGATGGAGTTCTCGCTGCCGATCTCGGCCAAGGCGGTCGAGCGGTTGGCCTGCGACTGCAGCGTCACCCGCATCCTGCTCGACGCCGACTCCATGGTCATCGACGTCGGCCGGGCCAAGCGGGTCATCTCTGGTCCGCAGCGCAAGGCGCTCGCGGTTCGCGACCGGGGCTGCGTGTGGCCTGGTTGTGACCGGCCGGCGACCTGGACCTCGGGCCACCACCTCGTCCACTGGATTCATAACGGCCCGACCGATATGCCGAACCTCGTCCTGCTTTGTTACCGCCACCACTGGATGGCGCATGAGGGCGAATGGCAGATCGTGCGAAGCGACGAGGGTGAGATTCTGACTATTCCGCCAACGAATTTCGGGTGGCGTCCGCGCGGGCCGGATTAGCTAACCAGACGCTAATCGCAGCAATCGGACGAGCTCCTGTCTTGGCCAAATCGTGTCCAGCTCGTAGCCGCGCGCTTCGCTCCAGTCGATGATCGCCCGCCAGCTATCGATCGCCTCCTGGCGGCGGCCGATCCGTTCCAGCACGAAAGCGCTCATGTACAGCGGGCCGATGTCTTCCGGTTCCAGCTCGAGCGCTCGGCCCCAGTCGGACAAGGCGCCTTCAGGGTCGCCCATGCCGGCGCGCGCCTCTGCGCTGGCGCCGACCAGGATCGGGTCGTCCGGCTCGAGGGTGAGGCCGCGGTCGATCACAACGCGGGCGCGCTCGTGTTCGTGCGCGGAGAGGTAGGCGCTGGCCAGCAGCCTGTACCAACGGATCTGGTCGGGGGCTGCATCGAGCTCTTTCTCGTACTCGGCGATTGGCAGCTCGGGCTCCTGGAGCCCCGCCCGCGCGCTGATCAGCTGGTATCGCGGCTTGTCGAAACCGGGGTCGATCTCGATCGCCCGCTCGTACTGCTTCACCGCACGCCGGAGCAGGTTCCTCGCATAGCACTCGAGCAGGTAGCCGTAATCCTTGAGGGTCTCCGCGTCGGTCCCCTTTCTGGCCGCTTCTTCGTAGAGCGGCAATGCCGCCAGGTAATCCGCCTCGTCGCCGGTCGCCTCGTATCGGTCGAGCAGCTCCCTCTTGTCGACTCCCGCGTCCATATGCCCACTCTAAACTGACACCACGATGGCCAAGCTCCTCGGCATGAGATGCCGCGAATGCGGCGCGGAGTACGAACTTCAGGCGACGCACGTCTGCGAGATGTGCTTCGGACCGCTGGACGTCGTCTACGACCAGGCCGCGCTCAAGAAGCTAGTCAGCCGGCAAAGAATCGAGCAGGGTCCGACCTCGATGTGGCGATACCGCGACCTGCTTCCCGTCGAGGATGACACGCCCGTTGTCACCCTGGGCGAGGGATGGACGCCGCTGGTCAAAGCCGACCGCCTCGGTGCGGAGCTTGGGCTGCGAAACCTCTACCTGAAAAACGACAGCATGAACCCGACCAACTCATTCAAGGACCGCGTCGTCTCGGTCGCGATCAGCTGGGCTCGAGCACACGGCTTCGAAACCATCGCTTGCGCCTCGACCGGAAACCTGGCCAACTCCGTCGCCGCCTACGCCGCGCGCGCGGGCCTCGAGTGTTTCGTGTTCATCCCCGTCGACCTCGAGCCTGCCAAGGTCGTGAGCATCAGCGTCTTCGACCCGAACGTTGTCGCAGTTCGCGGGAACTACGACGAGGTCAATCGGCTCTGCAGCCAGCTCCTCGAGTCGACACCGTGGGCGTTCTGCAACATCAACATTCGCCCGTTCTATGCCGAGGGATCGAAGACGCTCACGTTCGAGACCGTCGAGCAGCTCGGCTGGAAGGTGCCTGACGAAATCATCATCCCGATCGCCAGCGGCTGT
>DASVEP010000154.1:0-11336 GCA_036380475.1 Candidatus Dormiibacterota bacterium | reverse complement strand
GCACGATCTTCCGTACCACGCTCTCTACGAGCGCGGATACACCTCGATCGGCTGCGCGCCGTGCACCCGCGCGACCGCTGCAGGCGAGGACGAGCGGGCGGGCCGCTGGTGGTGGGAGCAGGGCGAGGTCAAGGAATGCGGCCTCCACTGGGCGGTAAAGGAATCGTGAACAACCTGCTCGCGCTTTCCGAAAAACACGCGCTCAGCGTCGAGCGACTTACTGTGGCCTTCTCCCACGGGGACCAGCTGCTGCTTGCGCTGGATGACGCGACACTCGAGGTCAAGCGCGGAGAGTTCGTTTGCGTGGTCGGAGCGTCTGGCTCGGGCAAGAGCACGTTGCTCAACGTTCTGGCCGGCCTCGATCGTCCGTCGGCGGGGCGGACTCATGTCCACGGGCGTGTGGCCTTGATCTTCCAGGAGTCCGCGCTGCTGCCATGGCTGACCGCGGCGGGCAATGTCGAGCTGGCGCTCGAGCTGCGAGGTGTGAGGGCGTCGGTTCGTCATGAGCTCGCTTACGACCTTCTCGATCGCGTTCACCTGTCCGGATTCGAGAAGCGGAGGCCTCACGAGCTCTCGGGCGGAATGAAACAGCGCGTCGCTTTGGCGCGGGCCCTGGCCCAGGACGCCGACGTGCTCCTGATGGACGAGCCTTTTGGTGCGCTGGACGCAATCAGCCGCGATCTTCTGCACGAGGAGCTGGAGCGGATCTGGAAGGAGAGCCGTCTCACCATTCTTTTCGTGACCCACAACGCGCGCGAGGCGGTCCGGCTCGGCGATCGGGTGATGGTCTTCACAAGCAGGCCGGGTCGCGTGGCTCAGGAGGTGCAGGTTGACCTGCCTCGCCCGCGGAGCCTCGACTCACCCGAGCTCGCTGTCATCGCCGGCCGCATCACCGACCGGCTCAAGCACGAGATGGCGGTGATCGCCTAATGGCCGCTGAGCTCGCTCCGCAACTTTCGTTGCCCGAGGTTCTGGCATCGAGGCCGCACCCGGTCCGCAGGTCGGCGGCGCGGGTTTGGTCCAGTCTCTGGCCGAAGCTCGGCGCGGCTGTTCTCCTCGTCGTCATCTGGCAGCTTGTCGTGTGGTCGGGCTGGAGATCGCAGTCGGCCTTGCCGGGGCCATTAGCGGTGTTCGAGCGCCTGACTGGCGATCTTCGTCACCCGGACTTCTACGCAGGAATCGGCGTGACCCTCCGACGCGCTGCCTTCGGCTACGTCATCGCGGCGGCGGCTGCAAGCATCCTCGCAATCCTCATTGCTCGAATCGAGCTGGCTCGTCGGGCGGTGGGGTCGCTTCTGGTCGGCTTGCAGTCGATGCCTTCCATTGCGTGGTTCCCGCTCGCGATTCTGTTGCTGCAAAAGAGCGAAGGCGCCATCACTCTCGTCGTCGTGATGGGCGCAGCGCCTGCCATCGCCGCCGGGCTGTTGAGTGGCATCGACCACGTGCACCCGTTGCTGATTCGGGTCGGTCGCGCCATGGGCGCCGACGGCTTGCGCCTCTACCGCCACGTGATCCTCCCGGCAGCCCTTCCCGCCTTCGTCGGTGGCCTCAAGCAGGGATGGGCGTTTGCCTGGCGGAGCCTGATGTCCGCTGAGCTTCTCGTGGTCGCGGCCAACCAGACATCGATCGGGCAGCAGCTCCAATCGGCACGGAATCTGAATGACGCTCAGCAGTTGCTGGCGATCATGGTCGTGATCTTCATCATCGGAATCGCAGTCGACAGCGTGTTCGGCATGCTCGACAACGCGATCCGCCGCCGCTGGGGTCTCGTCGGAGCCGAAGCATGACCAAGGGCTTCGTCGTCTGGTTCACCGGCCTTTCCGGCGCGGGCAAGTCCACCGTCGCCAACGCGCTCCAGGCGGAGCTGGCGCGGCGCGGCCGCCACGCCGAGCTCCTCGACGGCGACGAAGTTCGCACGCACCTGTCCAAAGGTCTCGGCTTCTCCAAGGAGGACCGCGACACCAACATCCGGCGGATCGGTTACGTGGCGCGCGTGGTCGCGCGCAGCGGCGGGGTTGCGATCACAGCCGCCATTTCGCCATACCGCGACGTCCGCGATGAGGTGAGGGCGCAGACACCCGGCTTTGTCGAGGTGTACATGCGCTGCGCCATCGAGACCCTGGCCGAGCGCGACACCAAGGGCCTGTATCGCAAGGCGCTCGCCGGTGAGATCGCCAACTTCACGGGCGTCAGCGATCCATATGAGGAGCCGCTCCACCCCGAGGTGGTCTGCGACACCGCCCGTGAAACGCCGGATCAATCGCTGGCGCGGATCATCGACACGCTCGAGCGCCTCGGACATCTGCCTCGGCACGTCGTCGACCGCCTGCCGGAAGGTGACGAGCTGCACGCGCTTCGCTCGGAGGCGCAGACGCTGCCTCGGCTCGAGGTCGGCCAGCGCGAGCTGTCGGACCTGTTCATGCTCGCGACCGGCGGCCTGGCTCCGCTGGACGGTTTCATGGACGCCGATGACTATGCGTCGGTGATCGGCGTCGGACGCCTTGCGAACGGGCAGCCGTTCACCATCCCGATCGTCTTGCGCGCCGCATCGGCGCCGGCCGCGGACCGGATCGCGCTGTTCATCGACGAGCACCCGGTCGGGATCGTCGACGTCACGGCGGCCTATCGCACTGACGGCGACGCCGAGGCACGAAGCGTCTACGGCACCGATGACGATGCGCACCCGGGCGTTCGGGTTCTCAAGAATTCCGGACCGTGGGCGATCGCCGGCAACGTTGTGGCGCTGGCGCGCGCCGCCTCCGGCTTCCCGGCGTATGACCTGACGCCGTCCCAGGTGCGAGCGGTCAAGAACGTGCGCGGCTGGAAGACGATGGTCGGTTTCCAGACGCGCAACCCCGTCCACCGAGCCCATGAGTATCTGCAGAAGGTGGCTCTCGAGATGGTCGACGGCTTGCTGCTGCACCCGCTGGTCGGCGAGACCAAGAGCGACGACATTCCGGCCTCGGTGCGGATGAGCTGCTATGAGGAGCTGCTTCGCAGCTACTTCCCGCCGGAGCGCGTGCTGCTGGCGACGAACCCCGCCTGGATGCGGTACGCGGGCCCGAAGGAGGCTGTCTTTCACGCCATCGTCCGTCGCAACTACGGCTGCACGCATTTCATCGTGGGTCGCGACCACGCCGGCGTAGGGACTTACTACGACACGTACGCGGCGCATCGCATCTTCGACGAGTACGCGCCCGGCGAGCTGGGAATCGAGATCTTGCGTTTCGAGCACACCTACTACTGCTCGGTATGCGGCGGCATGGCGTCTTCGCGGACGTGCCCTCATCCAGCCGACAAGCACCAAACGCTGAGCGGCACCGCCGTGCGCAAGCTTCTGGCGGAGGGCAAGGACCTGCCTGTCGAGTTCACGCGCCCCGAGGTCGCCAGAGTGCTGCTCGACGCCGCGAGGGAGGAAGCGACGGCATGAGGTACTACCCGGTCTTCCTCGACCTCGCGAACCAGCCCTGCATCGTGTTGGGCGAAGGAAAGTTCGCGATCGAAAAAGCGGCGTCGCTGCGCGAAGCGGGAGCTGATGTTCGAGTCATCGCGTCGACCGACTACAAAACCGGCGACCTCGTGGGCGCGCGCCTCGTCGTCGATGCGAGCGAAGACACCGAGGTCAACCGACGCAGCTGGGAAGAGGCGGAAGCCGCCGGCATTCTGATCAACGTCGTCGACCGCCCGGCGCAGTGCCGCTTCATCGCGCCTGCGATCGTCCGCCGCGATCCATTGCTGATCGCCATATCCACCTCCGGCGAGAGCCCGTACCTCGCATCGTCGCTCCGTGCGCGCATCGAGCGTTGGCTCGGGAAGGAGTGGGGACCTTTCGTGGGCCTGGTGGGAAACGTTCGCCGCCAGCTTCGCGAGCGCGGTGTGCCGATCGCCGAGCAGACGCGCATCTATCGCCGAATCGTCAACTCCGATGTGCGCAGCCTCCTGCGACGCGGCCGAGCCGATGACGCCGCGCACCTGGCCGTCGCCATCTCGCAAGCCGGCGACAAAAGCCCAGGCCGCGTCGCTCTTGTCGGCGCCGGTCCCGGTGATCCCGACCTCCTGACATTCAAGGCCCGCGAGCTCCTCGCCGATGCCGATTACGTTTTGCATGACGCCCTCATCTCGCCCGGGACCCTCGCTCTGTGCGGTCCCGACGCCCGCCTTGAGGACGTGGGCAAGCGCGCGGGCCTCGACAATCCAAGCCAGGAAGCGATCAGCTCGCGGCTCATCGATCTGGCGCGCGAGGGTAAATCCGTGGTCAGGCTCAAGGGCGGCGATCCATTCGTTTTCGGCCGCGGCGGCGAAGAGTTGACGGCCCTGGTGGAAGCAGGGGTCGAGTTGATCGTCGTCCCCGGCGTGACGGCGGCGCTGGCGGCGCCGGCCGCGGCAGGCATCCCGCTGACGCTGCGCGGAGTCGCCTCGTCGTTTGCGATCGCCACGGCCCAGGGCGGAGGATCGCTCGATCGCCTCCGCGCCCTCGCGCAGGCCGCTGACACCCTTGTGGTCATGATGCCCATGAGCAATCTCGCCGAGGTGGCTGCGGTGCTTGCCGGCGCGGTCGGCGGTGAGCGGCCTGCCGCGGTCATCAGCAACGCGACGCTCGCGAACCAGCGCAGCGTCTCTGGCCCTCTCGAGCGTATCGCGCGCCTGGCTGATCAGGCCGCGATCGAAACCCCGGCCACTTTGGTGGTGGGCGACGTGGTGGCTGCGGCACCCGCCCTGGCGCTGCTGCCAAACTCGTCTGTTGACGGTGGGTTCGGCTAGGCGGCTTCGACTGGGGACACGTGGGTCCCGCCTCGCTCTAGTTCAGAGCGAATTGGTGGCCGCGCGACTGCGCGCACGCGGCGTGCCCGTCGAGGTGAAAACGATCGTGTCCGACGGAGACCTGAGGGCGCCTGAAACGCCGATCGGGGAAGGCATATTCGTGACCGCGCTCGAGCGCGCGCTGATCGCCGGCGACATCGACCTGGCGGTGCACAGCGCCAAGGACCTGCCTCTCCAGGAAGATCCCGCGCTTGTCATCGCCGCCTACCCCGAGCGGGCAGATGCCCGCGACGCGCTGGTGACGAGGCGCTCCGAGCGCTCGATGGACGACCTGGCCGTTGGGGCGAAGCTGGGTACGGACAGCCCCCGTCGCGCGGGCTTCCTGCGCGCCCTGCGACCGGACCTCGACGTCATCCCGCTTCATGGCAACGTCGACACGAGGCTCATGAGACTCGACGCGGGCGACGCCGATGCATTGGTGGTGGCGGCGGCCGGGCTGGACCGGCTCGGTTTCGGCCACCGTATCGCGACGCGAATCGATCCCGAGTCGATGCCTCCCGCGCCGGCGCAAGGAGCCCTGGCGGTGCAGGCGCGCCGCGACGACCAGGAGGTTCTTGCGGTCCTTCGTCCGCTCGACAATGGCGCGATCAGGATTGCTGTTGTCGCCGAGCGCGCGCTCTTGAAGGCCATGGGTGGTGGGTGCCGAGCGCCGGTGGGCGCACTGGCGGTACAGGTCGGTGGCGTAATTACCCTGCTCGCGGGCGCGGTCACTCCCGACGGTCGCACGAAGCACCTGCTGCGAGTCGCACACGAGATAGAGGGTGGTCAGTCCCTGGCCAGCGCGGTCTCGATCGCCGCGCGAGAGTTGAACGGCATCGTGCCGCTGCACAACCGCGCCGTCATCGATACGAGGCCGGACGGTGATGAGCCTGGGCGCGACTCGATCGCGGGCGATGGGTTCCGAGTGCTTCGCGTCCCGGGCATTTCGATCGAGCCGGTGGAAAGCAACGATGAGCTGGATCTGGCTCGCTCACGCATTGCCGAGTACGACTGGGTGGTGCTGACCAGCAAGCGTGGTGTTGACGCATTGCTCGATGACGCCAACGTGCCCGCTTCGAACGTGCGCTGGGCTGCGGTCGGGGCGACCACGGCCAGGGCCCTTCGCGAGAAAGGCATTGCTGTGGACTGCGTGCCAGCGTCCGCGCGTGGCGACGCGATTCCGAGCGCGATGGCCAGGCTCGGCTCGCTGCGCGGGTCGCGCGTGCTCCTTGCGCGCGCCGACGCCGCCGATGCGGCCCTCCCGCAAAAGCTGAGCGAGATGGGCGCACAGGTAGACACGCTTATTGCGTATCGCACGCGCACCGGACCTGAGGCTTCGCGCCGGGCGCTGCACGATGCACTGGCGGATCGCGATGTCGAGGCGATCATGTTCGCGTCGGGATCCGCGGTACGCGGCATCGTCGAGCTGGCAGGAGAAAACGCCGCCCGCGTCAAGGCTCTGCCTGCGGTGACCATAGGGCCGAAGACAAGCGGAGTCGCGCGCGAGCAGGGGTTCGAGGTCGCGGCCGAGGCGCTGACGCAGGGCGAGGCCGGTCTGCTAGCTGCGCTCAGGCAAGCGTTCGACGAGGAGGTGGAGCGATGGGTCGAATCGCAGCTCCTGCAGCCGGCATAACGGCACCCGGCGCCGAGCGTCCACGCCGGCTCCGGCGCACGGCGCCGCTGCGCTCGCTGGTCCGAAGCACGCGCCTGTCGGCGGCTCAGTTCGTCATGCCACTTTTCATCGTCAGCGGTCGGAACCGTTCGGAGCCGATCGCTTCGCTTCTCGGACACGCCCGCCTGAGCGCCGACGTGGCGGTCGAGCGGGCGCGGGAGCTGGCGCAGCTGGGCGTCGGCGGCGTGCTCCTGTTCGGCATTCCCGACAGCAAGGACGATGACGGTAGCGGCGCCGCAGATCCGCGCGGCCCGGTGCCGTCCGCCCTGCGTGCGCTCAAGGACGCCGACCTCCCGATCGTCCTGGCAGCCGACGTCTGCCTTTGCGAATACACGACCCACGGCCATTGCGGGGTCATCGTCGGTGAGCAGGTCGACAACGACGCCACCCTGCCGCTGCTCGCTGAAGCCGGAGTCGCCTATGCGGACGCCGGCGCGGACATCGTCGGCCCGAGCGCGATGATGGACGGCCAGGTCGCGGCACTCAGATCCGCGCTCGACGGCGCGGGGCATCCGGACACGGCGATCATGGCGTACGCGTCGAAGGCCGCGTCGGCGCTTTACGGCCCGTTCCGAGAGGCCGCGGGATCGACGCCGGCGTTCGGCGACAGGCGCGGCTATCAGATGGATTACTCCAACGCGCGCGAGGCCCTGCGCGAGATGGAGCTGGACGTGCGCGAGGGCGCGGACCTCCTGATGGTCAAGCCGGCGCTCACGTCGCTCGACCTGCTCGTTCGCGCCGGCAAGCGGTTCGATGTCCCGCTTGCCGCGTATCACGTCAGCGGCGAGGTCGCGATGCTGGAGGCCGCCGCTGAGCGGGGGTGGCTCGACCGCAGGTCCGCGGGCCTCGAGATGCTGACCGCGATCGCCCGAGCCGGCGCCGGAATCATCGTCACCTACCTCGCGGCCGACGCCGCCCGTTGGCTGCAGGAGAGGCCGGGTAAATGAGCGACCAGTACGTTCACGCCCTCGCCCTGGGCCTCGACCCTGCGTGGCGCCGCCTTCCCGACGCGCAGAGACGGTCGACGTGTTCCGACTTTGTCTCCTCGGTCGAAATGGCGACGGACGTGAAGACCTACGCGTATTCGATGATCGGTCTGCAGCCGGGCGTCGATCTCATGTTGTGGCGGCTCGCTCCAACCCTTGACGCCCTCGAGAACTCAGCTGCAGCTGCGCTGCGCTGCGGGATGGGCACGTGGATGACCGTGAAGGAGAGCTTCCTCGGCTTGATCCGCCCGTCCCAGTACGTCAAGAAGCCGACGCCGCAGGAGCAGTCATTGTTCAGCGGCGATCGATCGCGCTACCTCATCGTCTATCCCTTCACCAAATCCGCGGAGTGGTACCTCCTCGACAAAGAGACTCGGCAACGGGTGATGAACGAGCACATGCGCGTCGGCCACGCCTACCCGCAGGTGCGCCAGCTGCTGGCTTACTCGTTCGGCCTCGACGACCAGGACTTCGTCGTCGCATACGAGACCGACGACCTGCCTGCGTTCGGCGAGCTCGTGTACGCGCTTCGCTCGACCGAGAGCCGGCGCTCCACGGTGCGCGACACGCCGATACTCGCGGGGATCCACCGCCGCCTCGACGAGCTGGCGGAAGTGTTCGGCGCGTGACCTCAACTACACCCGTGTTCCTGCGCGCGTGCAGGCGAGAACCAGTTGAGCGGACTCCGGTCTGGCTCATGCGGCAGGCAGGCCGCTCGCTGCCCGAGTACCGCGCCTTGCGAGAGCGATGGACACTCGAGGAGATCGTCGCGCAGCCGGATATTTGCGCCGAGGTCACGCTGCAGCCGGTGCGCAGGCTGGGCGTCGACGCGGCGGTGATGTTCGCGGACATCATGCTGCCGCTGCGCGGAATGGGCATTGATTTCGAGCTGGTCGAATCTGTTGGGCCGGTGATCGCCAATCCCATACGCTCCGCTGAGGCCGTGTACGCGCTGCGCACCCCGCCCGCCGCGGAATCGGTGCCGCAGGTGCTGGACGCGGTGAGGATGGTCGCGCGCGAGTCGCCGGTCCCGGTCATCTGTTTCGCGGGCGGTCCGTTCACGCTTGCGAGCTACGCCATCGAGGGCCGGCCGAGCCGCGACTTCGTTGTGACCAAGCAGTTCATGTATCGGGAACCGGCGGCGTTCGCGACGCTGCTGGGCAAGCTCGCGACTGTGATGTCCGAGTATCTGTGCGCGCAGGTGGCCTCGGGCGCGACCGCTCTGCAGGTATTCGACAGCTGGGTCGGCGCCCTGGCGCCCGCTGACTATGAGGCGCGCGTGCTGCCGTTCACGCGGAGCATCTTCGAAGCCACGCACGCGCTGGCGGTGCCGAGAATCCATTTCGGGACCTCGACGTCGGGGCTGCTCGAGCTGATTGCAACCACCGGCGCAGATGTCGTCTCGCTCGACTGGCGCATCGACCTCGACGAGGGCTGGCGACGCGTCGGCCACGATCGGGGTGTCCAGGGCAACCTGGATCCGGCGGTGCTGCTCGGCCCGCAGGCAGGCGTGGTCGAAGGCGCTCGCATGGTGCTCCGGCAGGCGGCCGGGCGGCCCGGCCACGTCTTCAACCTCGGTCACGGGGTGCTCCCGGGGACGCCGCTCGAAAACCTCGAGGCCCTGGTCGAGACGGTGCGCGAGGGGGTGCCGGCGGTTGCCTGAACGCACTGGCGTTTTGTGCATGGCCTACGGCAGCCCGGCCGGCGAGGAGGGCATCGAGGCCTATTACCGACACATCCGTGGAGGTAGGGCGCCCTCACAGGAAGCGGTCGCCGAGCTGCGGGACCGATACCGGGCCATTGGTGGTTCGCCGCTGACCGAAATCACGCGAGCGCAGGCACGCGCCCTGGCAGACCGTATCGACATGCCGGTGTTCGCCGGCATGAAGCACGCGGCGCCGTTCATCGCTGATGCGGCCGCCGAGGCTCGCGCGGCCGGCGTCGAGCGACTGGTGGGTCTGCCTCTCGCTCCTCATTACGCGGACATGAGCCTAGGCGCGTATTTCGCGGCGCTGCGCGAAGCGTGGGATGGCGAGCTCGTCCTGGTGCGTGGTTTCCACGACCATCCTGCGTTCGTCAACGCGGTCCGGACCCTCCTGGCCGACGCGCTGTCGAGCTTTGAGCCGGAGCGAGTCTTCTTCACCGCCCACAGCCTGCCGGCAAGGATCGAGGCCGCCGGTGACGGCTACCGTGAGCGGCTGCTCGAAAGCTGTCGGCTGGTGGCGGAAGGATTCCAGCTGCCGGACTGGGAGTTCGCGTTCCAGTCAGCCAGCCACACCGGCGAGCCGTGGCTCGGACCAGACCTGCTCGATGCGCTCGGTCGCTCCGGCGTGCGACGCGCGCTCGTTTGCCCGATCGGTTTCGTCGCCGACCACCTCGAGATCCTTTACGACATCGACGTCGAAGCGATGGCGTTCGCGCGAGAGAATGGAATCGAACTGCGCCGGACGCGTTCGTTCAACGGCCAGCCGGTGTTCATTGATGCGCTGGCTTCAATCGTGAGCGATGCATTGAGCACGGCGTCGCGGATCGCGAATGCGAGCATCATGAATCCGTGACAGCGGTGTTTCGAGTGCAAGCCGATCAAGGCGCGCAGGAATGGATGCGATCGCATGTCGCCGACCGTCCGCGCTTGATCGCGTATGACGTCCACCGGTGCTGCGGCGGCGGAAAGGTTTGCACCGTCACCATCCGCGAGCGTTCGAGCCAAGACGATGATCGCGACTACGCGACCGCCGAGCTCCCGGACGGTACCAGGCTGCTAGTCGACCCACGGGCGGCCAGCCGCCTACCGCCGAGGTTCGGGCTCACGGTGCGTGGATTTGGTCCTTTCAAGCGGCTCGACCTGGACCTCGCGGGCGAGCAGTGGGGCGCGCTGCTCTACGACTGAATCCGTCGGTCGAGCGGGAGAGTATCCGCTCCTCTCTCCAGTTCCAATGTACAGCGCACTGGGGGGCTTGCGGCAAGCCCCGGGTCGTGCGGCATAATCGCCGGCCGACACCGGAACCAACGGAACATGGGGGGTGGCGTATGGCTGAGCATTCGGTGGTGATCGCCGGCGGAGGCCCGACGGGAATGATGCTGGCGGCCGAGCTGGCACTGGCCCATGTCGACGTCGTCATCGTTGAACGACGCGCCGGTCCGGACCCTGACCGCGCACTCGCCGGCGGCCTGCACGCGCGCACCATCGAGGTGCTCGATCAGCGCGGCGTCGCCGACCGGTTCCTCCAGGAGGGGAAGGCTATGCAGATCCAGGGGTTCGGTCGAATCCCCCTGGACATCAGCGATTTCCCCACCCGCCACAACTACGGCCTCGCCCTGCCGCAGGTTCAAACCGAGCGCCTACTGGCCTCATGGGTCGATGAGCTCGGGGTACCGACTATGCGGGAACGTGAGGTGACAGGGTTCGTCCAGGACGACGCCGGGGTCGACGTCGCCATGTCAGACGGCACGTCGCTCCGTGCCGAATATCTGGTCGGATGCGACGGGGGCCGCAGCGTGATCCGAAAGGCGGCCGGCATCGAGTTCGCCGGTTGGGATCCGTCGACGAGCTGGCTCATGGCCGAGGTCGCTGTGGTCGAGAAGCCGGAGTTCGGCCTGCGTCCGGGCGGTGGGATCGGCCCGGCCGAGGGCGGAGATCGGATCCGGGTCGTGCTGACCGAATCCCAGGTCGAACACGCCGGCGAGCCCACCCTGCAGGACGTCAGCGAGGCACTCATCGCAACCGACGGGACCGACTACGGCGCTCACAGCCTGAGCTCGGCTTCGCGTTTTACGGACAACACCCGGCAGGCGGTTTCGTATCGCAAGGGGCGCATCCTTCTGGCGGGCGATGCGGCACACGTGCATCCCCCGCTCGGTGGTCAAGGTCTCAACAC
>DASVEP010000153.1:0-15329 GCA_036380475.1 Candidatus Dormiibacterota bacterium | reverse complement strand
TCCGGGTTCACGAAGAACAAGGAGATCCCGATCGCAAAGTCGATCGTCGACTACATCTTCAGGTGGATGGCCAGCCACTTCATGCCGATCGAGGAGCAGGACGAGGCGGGCGTCATCCGGCGCGATGTACCGGCGCCGGCGCCAACCGCCACAACAGAGGCCAAGCCCCAGAGCGAGCTGAAGGTGATCGCCACTCCGGCGAACGCGGTCCAGAAGATCGCGTTCATCAACACGGACGCACCGGCGTGCCCGGACTGTGGCGCGATCACCGTGCGGTCGGGCTCCTGCTACAAGTGCTTGAACTGCGGAGCGACGACCGGCTGCAGCTGACGTTCCTTTAGATCAGCGCGCGACCGCATCGCGGACGGCCGACAGCGATTTGCGTTGCCGGCCGTCAGCGTCAAAGTTGTCCGGCGCCAGCCAGGCTTCGAATCCCGCGCGGATCACCGGCCATTCGCCATCGAGGATCGAGAACCAGGCGCTATCCCGATTACGGTCCTTGACCACGAGGTGCTGGCGGAAGACGCCTTCGAACGTGAAGCCGAAGCGCTCGGCGGCGCGACGAGAGGGCTCGTTGAGCGCGTCGCACTTCCACTCGAGCCGCCGATATCCAAGCCCGTCGAACGTGTGTCGCGCCATCAAGTAGATCGCCTCAGTCGCTGACCGTGTGCGCTGTAGGGACGGGGCAAACCAGATGTGGCCGATCTCGATCACGCCGTGCTCAGGAGCCATGCGCATGAACGAAGCCATCCCCTCGGGCGAACCTGATTTGAGGTCGATGATCGCAAAGAACAGCGGATCCTTCGAGGCCGCACAATCCTCGAGCCAGACGTTGAATTCATCGAAACCGGCGAAGGGCCCGTAGGGCAGATAACGAAATAGAGACTCACCCGCCCCGGCGTCGTGCGACGCCTCGAAAAGCGCCCGCGCGTGCCGAGCCGGGTCCAGAGGCTCGAGGCGCACGTTCGCCCCGGTCAGCGGTTCCCGATTCGGAACCCTTGCCGGCTTCCAGCCGAGGCTCACTGCGCGGAATACGAATAAGGCGTCATTCGCGGATGTTGTCTTGGGTATATAAACAGGACATGAGCACCAAAGCAGAGACCCCAACCGATCAGGCGGCGGTCACACCCCGCGAGCCGGCGCCGCGGCCGGTCGACCCGGGGACGCGCATCGGCCACGTCCACCTGAAGACCGCCGACATCGACCGCATCCACCACTTCTACGTTGACATCCTCGGTTTTGACGTGATCTTCCGGATGCGGGACGCCCTGTTCCTGTCAGCCGGCGGCTATCACCACCACCTTGGTTTCAACACGTGGGAATCGAAGGGTGGGTCTCCCCCTCCTCCCGGCACAACCGGGCTCTACCACGTGGCGATCCTCTACCCGACGCGAGCCGCGCTCGGTGACGCCCTTCGGCGCCTGGCTGAGGCCGGTTGGCCTTTGGATGGGGTAAACGACCACGGCACCCATGAGGCTCTTTACCTGCGCGATCCTGATGGCAACGGCCTCGAGCTGGCCTGGGACCGACCCGAGGATCAGTGGCCGAGGGATGGTGCAGGGCACCTCACATTCGGCGGCGGGCGTCTGGACCTCGAGGGTTTGCTGAAAGAAGGCCTGGAGCCGTCGGCGCCGAAGTCTGAGTAGCCGGCTCTCCTGTCGACCTGCCAGGCGTCCTACTTGGCGCCCGTCACTCCTCCATCGACAACCAGTCCCGAGGCCATCACAAAGCTCGATTCGTCGGAGGCAAGAAAGAGCGCAGCCGGGGCCACGTCCTCGGGCCGCCCAAGCTCGCTGGTGAGCTGGCGCTTGCGGATCGAGGCATAGCCCTCCTCCGGATCCTTGTACGACTCCTTGATGTACCGCTCCACGAATGGCGTGAGGATGGTTCCGGGCAGTAGCGCGTTCACGCGGATTCCGTGCTGCGCGAGATCGACCTGCATCGATTTGGTCATCGAGAGCACCGCGCCTTTCGACGCTGCATAGGAGACCCGCCTGGCCAGCCCGATCTCGGCGATGCAGGATGACATGTTGATGATCGAACCCGAGCGCTGCTTGATCATGTAAGGCACGACCGCGCGGCTCGCGAGGAAGACGCCGCGCACGTTAACGCGCATCACGCGGTCGAAGACATCGGGCTCCGTCTCCATCACGTCTCCAACACCGCTGATGCCCGCGTTGTTGAAGAGGACGTCGATGCGCTTGAAGCGCTTGAAGACCCTTGCAGCCAGCGCCACTGTTTCCTGCTCATCGGTGACATCGACGTGCTCTACCACCGCATCTCCGCCGGTCTTCTTGATGGCCGCGACAGTCGATCGAGCACCGCGATCGTCGACGTCCGCCACGACCACCCGAGCGCCCTCCTTTGCGAAGAGGCGCGCCGTAGCCTGGCCGATGCCCGAGCCGGCGCCGGTGATGATGCACACCTTTCCCTGCAGACGCCCGCGGCTCAAGCGCGTTCGGTCCCGATGATGCGGGCCAGCCCGAGGGCGATGAGGATGATGGCGCCGTCCACTGCGTCGATCCACGTCGAGCTGATGTTGGACAGCGTGAGGATGTTGGTGACCAGCGACAGAAGGATCACGCCTGTCAGCGCACCGATCATCCTGCCGCGGCCGCCATCGAGTGAGATGCCGCCGATGACCGCGGCAGCGAACACGCCGAAGATGAGGTTCGATCCCTGCCCTGCAGTAACGGCAGTGACGCGGCCCGCCTGCATGAGCCCGCCGACCGCTGCGAGCACGCTCGCCACCATGAATACGCCGATGCGAATCCGGTCGACCTTGATGCCGGCCGCCCTCGCTGCCTCCAGGTTGCCCCCGATCGCGTACATGGCGCGGCCGATGCGGTGATAGCGCAGGAACAGCGCTGCGACTACGAAGGTGACGACGGTGACCCACACGGCGACCGGAACGCCAAACCAGGACTCGGCGCCGAGGTAGATGAAAGCCTCGGGCAGGTTGTACACGGTCTGGCCACCGAGCCAACCGAGCTGAAGACCGGTCAAGAGGATGCTCATCGCCAGCGTGAAGATGAAGGCGTTGAAATTGGCTTTGATAACAAGAAAACCGTTGAACGTGCCGACCACCAAGCCCACCCCGAGTACGACCAGAAGTCCGATCCATGGGTTCCACTCGGTGCCCAGCCCCGAGCTCAATTTGGGAGCTACCAGCCAGGCCCCGAGCAACGCGGCCAGACCGAACGTGCCCTGAAGCGAGATGTCGAACTTGCCAGTGAGGAGAATCAGCGACTCGGCCACGACGACCATGCCCAGGTCGGCGCCGCCCTGCGCGACGTTGATGAGGTTGGAAGCGGTGAAGAAAACCGGGTTCACGATCGCGCCAGCGATCATCAAGACGATGATCACGGGCACCAGGGTCAGCTCGCGGAACCAGTTGAGGATCACGAAGCGCCAATCGCGCCGCCCCACGCGCGAGCCGGCGGCCGCGGCCTGCCCCTTTGCAGTCGTTTCAGCCATCTGATTCCTTCATCGCGCTTCCACTCCGGCCGGCTCCAAACCCTCCACCGCTGCGATCAGTCGCTGCCGATCCCATGGCGGGCGATCGAACTCGCCGGCGATGCTGCCCCTCACCATGATCATCAACCGCGTGCAGATGCGCAGGTCCTCGAAATCGTCGGAGACCAAGAGAACGGCCATGCCCGCGTCCCGAGCCTGGCCGATTGCATCCAGGAGAGCCTCTTTGGAAGCCACGTCGACGCCGACCGTTGGATTCACAACCACCAGCACCGAGGGGCCGGGAGCGAGCGCGCGGCCAACGACAACCTTCTGTTGATTGCCGCCACTCAGGCTGGACACCGGCTGGTCGAGGCTGCGAGCAACGATCTGCAGCTTCTTCGCCTGCTCTTGCGCGATTCGGTCGCGCTCCGAAAACGAGACGAGGCCAAAGAGCCGATTCGAGATACGCTCGAGCATCGAAAGCGTGAGGTTCTCGCCAACGCCCAGCTGCGGCGCAAAGCCGCGAGCGTGGCGATCCTGGGGCACGTACCCCACACCGCGATGGAGTATGACGTCGGCCTTGCCGGCAGGGACCGGCTTGCCGTTGACGACGACAGTCCCCAAGACCGGCTTAATCAAGCCAACCACGGCATCGGCGACGGTCGCGCTCCCCGACCCCTCCAGGCCCACAAGCCCGACGCATTCGCCGGCACGGACCTCGAGGCTCACGTCGGCGACCGATCCTGATCGCGAGCGGACCGAGAGATGCGAAACCTCCAACCGTCGGTCCCCGAGCGTGCCCTTGCTGCGGGCCGCCTCGATCTCGGTTGCGCGGCGCGGCGGCGCGACGCCGACCATCGCTGCGACCAGCTTCTCCTGGCTGATGTCGGCCACGCGCCCGCTGAGGACGAGCTCACCGTCGCGAAGGACGCTGACCCGGTCACAGATCTCGTAGATCTCTTCCAGGTGGTGAGAGATGTACAGGATGCCCACGCCACCATCGCGCAGCCGTTTGACGCGCTCGAATAGCCGCTCCACCGCAGCCTTCTCAAGCGAAGCGGTGGGCTCGTCGAGGATGAGAAAGCGCGCGCCGATCGATAGCGCGCGGGCGATCTCAACGATCTGTCGCTGCTCGACAGTCAATCGGCCCGCCTCCTGGTCGACGTCGACGTCGAAGCCCCACTCGAGCATCACGTCGTGCGCCTGCTCGCGCATCCGGCGCCAGTTGACGATCGGGCTGTTGGCTCCATTCGTCGGGCGGTTCAAGAACACGTTCTCGGCCACTGTCAGCGGCGGCACGACCATCGACTTCTGATAGACGCACGCAACTTTGGCAAGCCATGCTCCTCGGTCTGCGAGGCTCGGGGCATGCTGCCCGCCAACGCGAATTGTTCCGCGATCTGGTCGCGACAGGCCTGTCAGCAGCGTCACCAGCGTCGACTTACCGGCGCCGTTGCGGCCGACAAGCCCATGGCACTCGCCCGAGAAAACGCCGAGGGAGACGTCGATCAGGGCTTTGGTTTCGCCGAAGGTCCTGGAGACGGCCTCCGCTTCCCCGACAAGATCGGCACCCGCCTCTCCGGAATGGTCACCGGGGAGCCGGCGCTCCGCCGGCTCCCCAGGTGAATTGCCCTGCATCAGTTGAGGATTGTCTACCTCAGGACTTGTTGTTGCACCAGAGGCTGGTGCTGTCGACCGCGGTCGACCCGTTGTCACCGGCAAGCGTTACGAGCGGCGCCGCGAGCGCGTCTTCGAGGTTCCCCTGAACGGTGACGATCTTGCTCGAGTGGTCTGTGCTCTGACCATCCGCGTACTTCGTGCCCGCGATCGCCTGCTTCGCGTAGAAGATCGCGTAGTAGGCGTACTTGTCCGCGGGCTGGTCGATGGTCGCGTCGAGCTGCTTTGAGCGGATGAGATCGCATTCGTGCGGCGAGCCGTCGTTGCCGACGAGCAGCACCTTCTTGTTCTTCTGCTTCTCAGCGGCGAGGATTCCATCCTCTGGCACGCTCCAGTGGACGTAGATGCCGCGGAGGTCCGAAATCGCGGTCAACGCCGTCACTGCGTTCTGGACGGCCGGGTCGGTGCCCCAGTCCTTGGTCTCGTATGACTTCACCGTGAATTGGGGGTATTTCGAAGCCATGACCTGGGTGCAGCCTGCCGCGCGGTCACGGGCGTTCAGCGATGTGAGGTCACCCTCGACCATCGCGATCGTGCCGGGGCTGCTCGCGTGCGAAGCGATGTAGTCGCACGACTTGCTTCCATAGGCGGTGTTGTCCGCGCGCACGATCATGTACACGTTGCCCTGCGACGGCGCCACGTCCACCGTCACAACGGGAATGTTCTTGCTCTTCGCGTAGTCCAGGGCCGGCGCGATGGCTGCGCTGTCAGCCGGGTTCACGATCAACGCCTGAACTCCCTGCGAGATCAGCGTCTTGACGTCCGTGATCTGCTGGGCCGCCTCGTTGCCCTTGGCCTCGACGTTGGCGACGAGGGGACCGACCAACTTCACACCGAGCTCGGACTCGTACTTGCTCTCGTAGCTCAGGTAGTTGCCCCAGAACCCGGGGAAGTTGTACGTGAGCACCACGCCGATCTTGGGTGGCCCGCTGTTTGACGTGCTGCCGCTGCTTCCGCTGCTTCCGCAGGCGGCAAGCAGGGCGACCGCAGCGAGCGCCCCCATGACTCGAATTTGACTACCGTGCGCTCTCAAATTGCTCTCTCCTCCTTGACCTTCTGGGCCACGCCCACCGCAAGTAATCCGATGTTTGACGGTTTCACGCACCTTAGTTCGCCCCTCCGCAGGTGTCAAGTACTAAATTGGGAAGCCTAGCCATCGGATGTCCGATCATTGCGCGAGCTTCTCCCAAGCCGGGCCGTCCGGGAACCGGTAAACGTTGAGCGATTCCGGCCTCATCTCCGCGCTGTAGCCGGGCTCCATGGGCACCAGGTAGCGCCCGCCCATCACGTGCACCGGGTTGACGAAGTGCTCGTGCAGGTGGTCGACGTACTCGCAGACCCTGTCGTCGAGAGAGGCTCCCACCGCGATGTAGTCGAAGATCGCCAGGTGCTGGACGTATTCGCATAGACCGACGCCGCCGGCGTGCGGGCAAACCGGGATGCCGAATTTGGCGGCCAGAAGCAGCACCGCCAGCACCTCGTTGACGCCGCCGAGCCTGCAGCTGTCGACCTGGCAGAAATCGATCGCGCGCGCTTGCATGAGCTGCTTGAACATGACCCGGTTCTGCACGTGCTCACCGGTGGCGACCCTGATCGGCGCGATCGCCTCACGGATGCGCTGGTGCCCGAGGATGTCGTCAGGGCTCGTGGGTTCTTCGATCCACCACGGATTGACTTCGGCGAGCATGCGCATCGCACCGATCGCCTGATCGATGCTCCAGACCTGATTGGCGTCCAGCATCAGGTGGGAGTCAGGGCCAATTGCCTCGCGTAGCGTGCGGGCACGTCGCAGATCTGCTCTCGCGTCCGCGCCGACTTTGAGTTTCAGGTGTTCGAACCCGGCGTCCATGGCGGCGCGTGCCAGCGTCACGATCTTCGCATCGGGGTATCCAAGCCATCCCGCCGACGTTGTGTACGCAGGGAATCCGTCGCGGACGATCTCGATCTCACGCACAGGGCGTGTTGGTGCGTTTCGCCGCAGGATGTCGAGGGCTTCCTCCGGCGGCAATGCGTCATCGATGTAGCGGAAGTCGATGCACGCGACCAGCTCTTCGGGCGACATGTCGGCGAGAAGCTTCCAGAGCGGCTTGCCCTCGAGCTTCGCGTACAGATCCCAGACCGCGTTGACGAGGGCGGCCGTCGCCAGGTGCACAACGCCTTTTTCGGGCCCCAGCCACCGGAGCTGGCTGTCGGCGACGAGGCCGCGCCAGAAAGCAGCCATGTCCGAGGTGATGTCCTCGATGCTGCGTCCGACCACGTGATGGGCGAGCAGGTGCACCGCCGCAACGCAGAGCTCCGTGCCGCGTCCGATCGTGAAGGTCAGCCCGTGGCCGGCGAGGCCCTCGGGATGGTCGGTCTCGAGAACGACGTAGGCGGCCGAATAGTCGGGGTCGGTGTTCATCGCATCCGACCCGTCCAGAGTCCGCGACGTCGGAAAGCGAATGTCGCGCGCGACAGCCCGCAGGATTCTTGTACCCACCTGGGTTCCGAGTTATATGCTAAAGCTCCGATGTTTGTCAATCAGCCGAATGTGGCGCCGGGTCCTCGATGGTCGGTTGCTGCGATAACGTCCTACCTCTTGGCAGGCGGCCCGGCATGGCCCACAATCGACTGCCAATGACCGATACCCGAAGCGAACGGCGCGCGCGGCGCAACCCAAGCGTCACCGACGAGGCGATCGACAAGATCCAGGAGCTGATCATCTCCGGCAGCTGGGGACCAGGCGACCGGCTGCCGAAGGAAACCGAGCTGGCCGCGCAGCTGGGCCTGTCGCGCAACTCGTTGCGCGAGGCGGTAAGGGCGCTGTCACAGCTTCGGGTGCTGGAGGTGCGACAGGGCGATGGCACCTATGTGACGAGCCTCGAGCCGGCGCTGCTGCTGGAGAGCACCAGCTTCGTCAGCCATCTGCTGGTGGGCGAGTCCGCGATCGAGTTGTTCGAGGTGCGGCGTTTGCTGGAGGGTGCGGCGGCGGCACTGGCGGCGGCGCGCATCGATTCGACGGGTAAGGAAGCACTGCGCAGCAAGCTCGATCGCATGATCGAGTCGGCGACGGTGGAAGAGCTCGTGCAAGCCGACGTCGACTTTCACGCGATCATCGCTCGCGCGACGGGTAACACCTTTCTTACGTCGCTGCTGGCAAGCCTCTCTTCTCGGACGATGCGCGCGCGCATGTGGCGGGGCCGCGAGGTCGACAACGCGCTCGACGTCACCAGGGACGAGCACCGGCGCATATACGAGGCGATCGTTAATGGCGACCCCGAGCTGGCTCGCGCGGCCGCAATGGCCCACATCGCAAGCGGTGAGCGGTGGCTGCGGGCGCAGCTGGGGTCGGCTGCGGAGACTCCGTCGGCGCCTTCCGAGCTGCCGCGGTGAAAAAACGCCCACCTCTTCCGAGGGCCCTCCCACTCCCGGTGCCGGCCCTCCCCCACCGACGCACCTTGATGCCAACGCTATCCAGTCGAAGCGCGGCCTCCAACCCTGGTTGTTAAGACCATGAAGGTCGGCCTCCACACACAGCTCAAGCCCGGGGTCGAGGAAAAGTACGAGGAGTACCACCGCTCAGTGTGGCCCGAGGTGCTCGAGGGCATGCGCCGCGTGGGCATCACGAAGTACGTGATCTTTCGCGACGGGCTCGACCTGTTCCATTTCATCGAGTGCGACGACTACGATCGCGCCATCGCCGAGCTCGCTCGCAGCCCGCTCAATCAGCGGTGGGAGGCGGAGATGGCGCCGATGACGACCGTGGCCCACGACTTCAGCGGCAAGGGCAACGATCGCATGTCGATGATCTTCGAGCTCTAGTTGACAACCCGCAGTTGAATCCCCGCGAGCGCGTTCCCCTCGGGCGCACGGCCCTGACGGTCACTCGCTTCGGTTTGGGCACCGCACCACTTGCGGGCCTCTTCGAGGCGGTCGAAGAATCCAGAGGCGTGGCCGTCATCGAGCGAGCCTGGAACTCGGGCATCCGCTCCTTCGACACCGCGCCCCTGTACGGACATGGCCTTGCCGAGATCCGCGTCGGGAAAGCGCTCAAGAACAAACCTCGCGACGACTTCACCCTCGCCACCAAGGTCGGGCGCCTTCTGCGCGCGGACGTTCCGCCCGAGCCTGGTCAGTCCTTCCGAGGCACTCCACCGGTCAACCCAGTGTTCGACTTCAGCTACGACGGCGTCATGCGCTCGGTCGAGGAAAGCCTCGAGCGGCTCGGGCTCGAGCGCATCGACATCCTTCACATCCACGACCCCGACGACCACTACCCAGAAGCACTCGACGGCGCTTATCGAGCGCTGGACCGATTGCGGTCAGACGGAGTCATCCGAGCCGTCGGAGCCGGCATGAACCAGGCGGAGATGCTCACCCGCTTCGCGCGCGAGGCCAACTTCGATTGCTTCCTGCTCGCCGGCCGCTACACCCTGCTGGACCAGGTCGCCCTCAAAGAGCTCCTGCCCGAATGCGTCGAGCGCGGGATCGCCATCATTGCCGGCGGCGTTTACAACAGCGGGATCCTGGCCGACCCCAAACAGGACGCGCACTACAACTACCAGACAGCGCCCGCCGATCTCATCGTTCGTGCCCGTCGGATACTCGACGTCTGCACTCGTCACAATGTCCCGCTCAAGGCGGCCGCGGTGCAGTTTCCACTTGGCCACCCGGCTGTATCGTGCGTCGTCGTCGGCTGCCGCTCGGTGGCCCAACTTGACGAGAGCATCGAGATGTTCGAGTTCAAAATACCGCCGGCGCTTTGGGATGACCTCAAGTCGGCCGGCCTTCTGCCGGAAAACGCCCCGACGCCAGACAGCTAGTGGTTGTCGACTCCCACCACCATTTCTGGGACCCATCGCGTCGCGACTACCCGTGGATGGGCGAAGAGCTGGCAGCGATTCGCAAACGGTTTGGTCCCGAGGAGCTCGCGCCGTTGCTGGCGGCAACGGGTGTCGATCGCACCATCCTCGTCCAGACCATCTCGAGCATCGATGAAACGCGCGAGTTTCTCGCCACCGCGAACTCCAACGACTTCATCGCCGGCGTCGTCGGCTGGGTCGACCTCACCGCTCGGTCGGTGAGCGAAACGCTGGCCGAGCTGCGTGCCGGCGTGGGCGGAAATTACCTGGTCGGTATCCGCCACCAGGTGCACGACGAGCCTGATCCGCGCTGGCTGATGCGGAAAGACGTGCGCCGCGGAATCGCGGCCATCGGTGAGGCCGGCCTCACCTACGACCTGCTGGTGAAGACACGCGAGCTACCCGCAGCCGTCGAGCTGGCCAAAGAGTTTCCAACCATGACCTTCGTGCTCGACCACATCGCCAAGCCACGAATCGCCGCAGGTCCGCGTGACGAGGACTGGGAGAAAGCTATGGCGCCACTGGCCAAATGCCCAAACGTTTACTGCAAGTTGTCCGGAATGGTCACCGAAGCGGATTGGACAAACTGGAGCGCCTCAGACCTCCTGCCCTATGTCACCAGGGTCCTCGACTGGTACGGACCAGAACGATGCATTTTCGGTTCCGATTGGCCCGTATGCCTGCTCGCCGCGGACTACCAGCGCGTCGTCGACACCGTAAAGCTGACTATCGAGGACCTGAGTCCGAACAGTAAATCAGCTGTGCTCGGCGTCAACGCCGAGCGCGCCTACGGGCTCAGCAGCTAGGCGACGTCGTCTATCAGCGCGGCCCAGCGCTCGTCGATGCGCCTGACCTTGTAGATCGCGAATGCTCCCGCCCACGCAACGATGAACGCTCCCACGATCACGTACCCGGCCTTGCCGATGAAATCGAAGTTGGCGACAGCGTCGTAAACGCCGCCGTGCAGGCCTGAAATGCGAATGAGGATCTGCGCCAGCTCGACGACTCCAACGAATAACGCTACGAACACCGACAGCGAGGTCACGGTCAGGTTGTAGAACACCTTTCGGATCGGGCTCGTGAAAGCCCACGAGTAAGCCTTCGACATGAATGCACCGTCCGTCGTGTCCATGAGCGACATGCCGGCCGCGAAGATCAAAGGCAGTGAGATGACCGCGGTGAACGGAAGCCCCTGTGCGGCTGCGCCCGCGGATATCGCCAGGAGCGCAACCTCCGATGCGGTGTCGAAGCCGAGCCCGAACAGGAATCCGATCGGATACATGTGCCAGCTGTGATCGACCAATCGGAACATGCGCCCGAACATCCGGGTCATCAGTCCGCCCGCGGCAAGCTCGGTCTCCAGACCATCACGGTCGTACTCGCCGCGATGCATCTTTCGATAGACACGGACGATGTCGAAGAGGATCAGCAGATTCATGATCCCGATGAGGATCAAGAAACTTCCAGAGACGAGCGTGCCGGCAGCGCCGCCGATACTTCGAAGCTCGCCGCTGTTGCTGACCACCCCCTGGACGACCGATTTCACCGCCAGCCCCAGAGCGACCGCGATCAACAGGACAACGGTCGAGTGGCCTAGCGAAAAGAAAAAGCCGACACCGACCGGCTTATGACCCTGCTGCAGGAGCTTGCGGGTCGTGTTGTCAATCGCCGAGATGTGGTCGGCGTCAAACGCGTGGCGCAGGCCGAACGTGTAAGCCAGGCCACCGAGCGCCAGAAAGGCGGGGTGCTGGGCGCCGTAGCCAAGCAGCAGGCCCCAACCGGCCACATGCAGGACGCCGACCGCTCCGAAGAAGCCGCCCAGGCGGGCTCGCTCGCCCCGATCGAAAGAGCGTCCGATCAAACCCCAGGGGGAGGCCACCGCTGAACCTTAGCTGTTATCGCGACAAGGTCGCAAGTTTGTATTCAATCGAGCCTCCTGCAGATGCGAAGTTCTCTCAACTCAGCCAAACTTCACGCTCCGCGTTACGCTTGCGAACGGTGGACTTGGACCGGCTCCCGCCACAGTTCCAGACCGTGCTCCGACTCCTTGCCCGCGCCATCGCCAGCCGTGAGCCGGCCATCGAGGGTACCGTCCAGCAGCTGCGGGCCCGCCATCCGCACTTCACCAATGACCAACTTGCGCTCGAGCTCATCCGTTCCACCCGCAGACGTGTGGCCACGACCGGCGCCTTCAGCGGCGCCGCCGCCGTACTACCCGGATTTGGCACGCTGTTCGCGGTTGGGACCGTCACCAGCCAGGCGCTGTACGCGCTGGAACAGGAGATGGAGCTCGTACTCTCGGTCGCGCTGATCTATGGACACGAGCTCAGCACATCTGACGAGCGAGTCCTCGAAGCGCTCGTTGTGGTCGGCATCACAAGTGGTGCCGTGAAGCTGCGTGAGGACGTGCTCGTCACCGGTGGCGAGCGCCTCGCTGTCGCTGCATTCCGCCGCCTACCGGGGACGCTTCTCGCTCATGGCGGCGGCAGAATCGTGACTCGAATCCTCATGCGCGTGACCACCAGCGGTGCGGCAAAGGCCGCCGCTCGGCTCATCCCAGTTGGCGTCGGTATTGCTGCCGGTGCCGGCTTCGATTGGATCGCCGTCACCGGTCTTGGCCGCGCCGCCATGAAGTACTACGGTCCAGGTGGAGCAGGCGCGCGACCTCTATTGCTTGCCGGCGAAGATCCCCCGCACGTCGAACTGCGCAGCTGAAGCGATCTGATCGAAGTCGCATTTCTTCGGCTTCTTGTCGGTTCGCCAGCGAAGGAAGCGGGTCGCATGTCGAAACCTTTCACCCGCCTCCAGCTTGTCGTATGCGACCTCGCACACGAGCTCAGGCCGCACCGTCACCCACTCCGTTTCCTTGTCCTTGCCGCGTGACCATCTGCTGATCCCGCCCGGCATCCGACCAGGGCTGTACGAATCCCATTCGCTCGGGGGCACATCCACCTGATATGGCTTCAGCTTGGCGATGAGCTCCTTGCGTTCGGCTGCGCTGAAGGACGACGTGTGGCCGACGTAATGCAGCGTGCCTTTGCCGTCGTACAGGCCAAGTAGAAGTGAGCCGAGCGACTTGCCGTCGTTTGACTTGCGCCAGCCGATCACCACGCAATCGGCAGTGCGCTGGTGCTTGATCTTCACCCAGAAGCGTTTGCCGGGCACGTAATTTCCGCTCCACGACTTCGCCATGACGCCGTCGAGGCCCGCGCCCTCGAAGCGCTCGAACCACTGGGCGGCGGTGGCCGGGTCGCGTGTGTACGGGGTCAAGAAAATCGGCTGTTTGACGCTCTTGAGGAGGCTCTCCAGACGCTTGCGCCGCGTGCCAAGGGGCTCGGAACGCAGATCGACATCACCCTCCGCGAGGATGTCGAACGCGACATACCACGCAGGTGTGGCTTCGCTGAGCATCCGCACCCTCGAGTCGGCCGGGTGGATGCGCTGTTGGAGGGCGCCGAAATCAAGCCCGTTCTTGCCGACGACGATCAGCTCGCCGTCGAGCACGACCCTGTCAAGGCGCAGCTTGCGGAAAGCCGGCAGCAGCTCGGGAAAGTAGCGCGTCATCGGACGCGCGCCCCGGCTGATCAGCTCGACGCTGTCGCCGTCCCGGAAGACCAGGGTGCGGAAACCGTCCCATTTGGGCTCGTACTCCCAGCTGTCGCCTTTCGGTATGCCTTCGCCCGGCGCCGACAGCATCGGCTCCATGTCCATCGGTATCGGAAGCTTCAAAGCAGCTACTTATCCCCAGTTTGTCTATATCTTGTGGACGACCAAACCCTGTGCTACCATATCGCCGGTCGGTAAAGCCGGCCAACTTTTTTCGACTTCACGCCCCCACCCCAGCCTTGGGAAGCTCGCGCAAGCGGGCTTCCCGCCTTTCAGAGGGGTTGGTTCTCAGGAACCAAACCGGGACAACAGCTCGGCGACCGTCATCTTGCCGTAGTCCCTGCCCAGAACAGCCTCGGCGGTTTTCCACACGATCTGCGCCTGAGCCGGGCCGCGCTCGGCAAGCTCGGCAAGGGTCACGGATCCGAACAACTGGATCTGCGGGATCTGCTTCAGCTGCTGGGCCAGCCACTTCGCCCACTGCGCCGTGTTTCCGTCGCTAGGCGCGACCTTTGCGTCGACGGCAGCGCGAATTGCGCTTGCCTTCGCCTCCGCCGCAACGGCAGCCCTACCGGCCTTGGCTTCGGCCTGCTTGGCGGCCTCGGCTGTGGCATCCGCAGCCTCCTTCGCCTTCGCCTCGACCTCCGCGGCGGTCGCGCTCGCGCGGGCCGGGATCGTGGTCAGCTCGGCTTCGCCCTTGTGCATGATGTCTTCGGCGGCCTTTCCGATCTCGCCTCGACCATCACCTTCATTGGCGCCGTCGCCTGTCCGCAAACGATCGCCGAACCCTCGTCCGAGCGCGCCTCCGATCAGGCCTGGTACGTCAAGGCCGGTCAGCCCGCGGATCGCGGTTGTCGATTCCACCATCGCGCGGGTGGCGTTTCGCACGAGGTCGGAGGCGCCATCGGCGCTCATCACCGTCAGCGAGTTGATGTGGCCCATCGGCTCGGCTGCTGCGCGCACGATATCGGGCAGCGCGCTGAGGACGGTCTGGATGATGGCCGCCTCGTTGAACTGCTTGTAGGCCTCGGCTCGCATGGCGAGGGCTTTCGCCTCCGCCTCACCTTTGGTCAGCACGATCTGCGCCTCCGCGCCTCCTTCGAGTCTTGTCGTCTCGGCATCGGCTTCCGCGGACGCGATGCGCGCACGCTTCTCACCTTCTGCGCGCGCGATCACGGCCTGAGCCTCGGCCGCGGCCGGCTTGACCGTCGACGACAGGAGCTCCTTCTCTTTGCGATCGGCCTCGAGCTGGGCCAGCTCCGTCTGCCTGCGCACGACTTCCTGCTGCGCCTCCGCCTGCGCGAGAGGTCCCGCCTGGTCGGCGCGCGCCTGGGCTGCCGCGACCTGCGTCTTTGTCTCCGCCTCTCGAAGCGAGACGTCACGCCCGGCATTGATCTTCACCTGCTGCGCCTCGGCCTCTCGGACCGCGGCGGTCTGGTCAGAGGAGGCACGGGCCATGCGCGCGTCTCGTTCGACCGTCGCCAGGTTCTGCTGTCCGAGTAGCCCGATGTAGTTCGACTCGTCGGAAAAGCTCTGGATGGTGAAAGCGTCGATCTGGAGGCCGCTCGTGGCCAGGTCGCCCTTGGCTGCATCCTGCACCTGCTGCAAGAGCTTCTGGCGGTCGCGGATCAGCTCCTCGATCGTGAGCGTGCCGACGATCGAGCGCAGCGATCCTTCGAGCACGTTCTTGACGATGGAGTCGACCTGTTCGGGTTTGGCGTCGAGGAATCGCTCGGCCGCGTTGCGCAG
>DASVEP010000152.1:0-4222 GCA_036380475.1 Candidatus Dormiibacterota bacterium | reverse complement strand
TCCACCTCGGTTCTCTGCCACCTCCGCGCGCAGCTCGGCGACCTACGCGACCTCTTCGATGAAGAGGAGATGCTCGGATTCGCGCGGCAGTTCTCGGTCTTTCACCTGCGCCTCATCTGCCGCGTGGCTCGGCATGCCGCCGACCCTGATGGCTTCTTCAAGGAAGGAGAAGAGAACTACTTGCGCCGCCGACTGCACCTCAGCCTGATGTCAGATGGTATGTACGCAATCGACGGCATCCTGGACCCTGAAGTCGGCGCGGCGCTGCGTACGGCTCTCGAGTCGCTGGCCAAGCGGCGGGGTCCAGAGGACGAACGCTCGCATTCTCAGCGGACGGCCGACGCCCTCGGCGAGCTGGTTCACCACGCCATGGACGAGGGCAGGCTCCCTCGCCGGAATGGTGTGCGGCCGCACGTCACAGTGACGACAACGCTGGAGGGCTTGAAGAACGAGGTCGGCGCGCCGCCGGCGGATCTCGAGCTGGCCCTGCCGATCTCGACTCGGACGCTGGAGCGGATCGCTTGCGACAGCACCATCTCCAGGGTCCTGCTCGCCGACTCGATGGTCATCGACGTCGGCCGGGCGACGCGAGTCAACTCGGCGCCGACGCGGCGGGCGCTGCGGGTGCGGGATAAGGGCTGCCGGTTCCCGGGCTGTGACCGCCAGGCGAACTGGTCGACGCCGCATAACATCATCGCCTGGGCTCGGGGTGGGCCAACCAACCTCGCCAACGAGGTGCTGCTCTGCTACTACCACCACCGCCTCGTACATGAGGGTGGCTGGCAGGTGGTCAAAGTAGGGCGTGAGTTCAGATTTCTGCCGCCGGAGCGCGTGATCATAAGGCGTGCGCGAGGTCCAGGGTTTCGCTGGGCTGCCTAGACCGGCACGAAGCGTGCGATGGCGTCGACCATCTTCTCTCAGCTGGTCAGAGGCCGATTGACTCCATGTACGACCGGTAATTTCGTTCGAGCTCGTCCATCGAATCACCCCCGAACTTCTCGAGGAACGCATCCGCAAGCGTCAGCGCCACCATCGCCTCGCCGATCACGCCGGCAGCCGGAACCACGCACACGTCGCTCCGTTCGTAATGGGCCTCCACCTTTTCTTTGGTGTTGAGGTCGATCGACGGCATGGGCTTCTTCATGGTCGAGATCGGCTTGATGGCAACCCGCAGGTCGATCGGCTCGCCATTGGTGACGCCTCCCGTGAGGCCGCCCGCACGATTGGTGAGGTGCCGGAACTTCCCGCCCTCGTAGTCGATCTGGTCGTGAAACTCGGAGCCAGGTCGCGCCGCACCCTCGAAGCCGGCGCCGAACTCCACTCCTTTTATTGCGTTGATCGACAGCACCGCCTGCGCGAGCCGGCCGTCGAGCTTGCGGTCCCAGTGCACGTAGCTCCCGAGCCCGAGCGGTACGCCGCGCGCGACGACCCGGAACGTCCCGCCAAGCGTGTCTCCCCTCTCGGCGACCTCGTCGATGTCGGCAACCATGCGCCGAGACGCCTCGGGGTCGGGGCAGCGCACAACCGAGGCTTCGATTTCCTCGACCGTGACGGTGTCGGGGTCGACGCCATCGAACCCGATGTCGGTCTTGCCGATCGACTGCGTGAAGCTGAGGATCTCGACCCCAAACCGGCCAAGCAGCTGCCGAGCGACAGCGCCGGCGGCGACCCTGGTCGCGGTCTCGCGGGCTGACGATCGCTCGAGCACATTGCGGACGTCGGTGTGGCCGTACTTGAGCGCGCCCGCGAGGTCGGCGTGGCCGGGCCGCAGCCTGGTGACCGGCTTGGGCGCGAAACCTTCGGTCGAGGCAGTCATCTCGGCGGTCCAGTTGACGTGGTCCTTGTTCTCGAGCACGAGCGTGACCGGGCTGCCGATGGTGAAGCCGCCACGCACCCCACTCGCGATGCGGGCGAAATCGGTCTCGATCTTCTGCCGCCCGCCGCGGCCGTGGCCGCCCTGCCGCCGGGCGAGATCGCGGCGCAGGTCGTCCTCCGAGATCGCCAGCCCCGCAGGCAGGCCCTCGATCACGACGGTCAGCTGTGGGCCGTGGGATTCCCCGGCCGTAAGCCATCGGAGCATGGACCGATGATAGTGGCGGTGAAACGATCGACGTGATTGGGCCTCCCCACCCCGGCTGCGCCGGACCTCCCCACGGGGTGGGGAGGTGAAGAACCGAGCCCTTGATGCCGCGCTGTTCGACGTCGGCGGCACGCTGTGGCCAAACTCCTGGCCTCTTCGGGCCACGGACGGCGCCGGTCGGCACGAAAGAGTGGCGCGAGCGCTGCCGTCCCTGGCGCCTGAAACGATCGACGCACTGGTCGTCGACCTCATCGAGCGCAGCCGGTTCGGCGACGAGGCTCGAGCGAAGACGACCGAGGTGGAGATCCCGATCGATGCGGTCACGCTGGTCACTGGCTGCCTAGCCCGGCAGGGCCTTCCAACCGACGAGGATTCCGTGGCCCGCGTCCGCCGCGCGATGGCGCTCCCGGTTCACGACCGGATGCGACCGCTGCCCGGCGCCGTCGAGCTGCTAGCCGAAGCTCACGCGTTAGGCCTGCGCACCGTGATCGCGAGCAACACCTACTGGCGCGACGCCGAGAGCTACTGGGACGATTTCCGCGCGCTCGGCATGGCCGACGACATCGACGCCATCGTCACCTCCAACGATGCGGGCCATCTCAAGCCGCATCCCGCCGTATTCGAGATGGCGATCCTAGCGTCAGGGGCCGACCCGGATCGAATCGTCGTCATCGGCAATAAGGAGGAGAACGACATCTTGCCCGCTCTTGCGCTGGGGATGCGCACGATCCTGGTTCACCCGGACGACCCTGTCCCGGCGTCGAGCCGCGCCCACGCGGTCGCGCCGGACCTGTGGGCATGCGCCGAAGCACTCAAAGCTATGCTCGCGTCGTCGTGAAGAACGAGATCCTCCGGCAGGTCGATCGGCACGTGGTGGCGCTTGACGTGAACGGCGAGCGCACCGAGCTACTGCTGCCGGTGCACAAGACATTGCTCGAAGTGCTGCGCGAGGACATGCAGCTCACCGGCACAAAGCACGGATGCGAGCTGGGTGAATGCGGCACGTGCACTGTGCTGGTCGATGGCAGGCCGGAGCTCAGCTGCCTGCTGCTTCCAATCCAGCTGGAAGGACGCGCGATCACGACTGTCGAGGGGTTGGCAAGCGGTTCGGAGCTTCACCCGCTGCAGCAGGCGTTTGCCGAGCTAGGCGCCGCTCAATGCGGTTATTGCACGCCGGGCATCCTGCTTGCGTCGAAGTCGCTTCTCGACAGCAACCCGCGACCGTCGCGTGACGAGATTCGCGAAGCGCTCGCCGGGAACCTCTGCAGGTGCACTGGCTACGTGAAAATTCTTGAAGCGGTCGAGCTTGCTGCGGAGCGGATGGCTTGAGCTTCTCGGTCATCGGCAAGCCCCTCCCGAAAGTCGATGCCGCATCGCGTGTGACGGGGCAGGCCGTGTACGCCGACGACATGCTCCTCCCCCGCACCCTCCACTGCCGCATCCTGCGCAGCCCGCACCCACACGCGCGGATCCTTTCCATCGATACGTCGGCTGCGCGCCGGATCCCCGGAGTCCACGCGGTCATCAGCGGCGCCGACCTGCCGGTCAAGTTCGGCATCCTCCCGGTCACCCAGGACGAACGGGCTCTCGAGCACGAGAAGGTCCGCTACGTTGGAGATCCCATCGCTGCCGTCGCTGCGACCGACGAGGAGATAGCCGCTGCTGCGTGCGACGCCATCTCTGTCGAGTACGAGGTTCTCGAGCCCGTCATGTCGATCGATGCGGCACTCGCCAAACCGAAGGACGAGCGCATCCAGGACTACGGCGGACCCAACAACATCCACAAGCTGGTCGCGCTCGAGTTTGGCAACATGGATGGAGGATTCGCGCGCGCGGACCACATAAGAGAGGACGTCTTCTTCTTCCAGGGCAACACGCATCTGCCGATGGAACAGCACAGCGCCATCGCAACCTTCGTTGACGGAAAGGTGACGCTGTGGTCGTCGACGCAGGTCGTCCACTACGTGCACCGCGCTTTGTCGAAGGTCCTCGAGCTGCCGATGAACCGGATCCGCGTGATCGGCGCCGCCCACGGCGGCGGTTTCGGCGGCAAGACCGATCCCTTCGCACATGAGATCGTCGTCGCCAAGCTGGCGATGATCACCGGCCGGCCGGTGAAATGCACCCTCACACGCGAGGAGG
>DASVEP010000151.1:0-8517 GCA_036380475.1 Candidatus Dormiibacterota bacterium | reverse complement strand
GGGGGTGGGTTTGTTGGTGGCGATGTCGAGGCGCTCGTACACCTGCCGCGAATCCGCGACCACGATCTCGCCACCAATTCGCAGCGCTAGCTCGAACGCAAGAGCCGACTTGCCAATCCCCGTCGGCCCCACGATCACGGGGACGCGCAGCCCGGTGCTCACGGAGGTGGTCAGTAGTTGCGTCGGAAGTGCCGCGTGAGCTCCTGCCACTCGACGACAAGGCGCGTCGGCCGCCCGTGAGGACATGTGACGGATTCCTCGGCTGCCTCCAGGTCCGCAAGCAGCCGGCGCTGCTCGGCAACGTCCAGGACGTCGCCAAACCGGACCGCCGAATGGCATGCAAGCGCTGCGGCCGCTTTGTGCATCGCCTCATCACCGCGCGTCTCGCTCAAAGCGGCAAGCGTTTCCTGCACGGCCGCGGTCGCGCGCCCTGCGGGCATTTCGAGCGGCACCGCGGTGATGCGCAGGCTGCGAGGGCCGAACTCTTCGTACTCGAGCCCTAACGTTGCCAGGTCGGCGCGATGGTCGGCTGCTGCAGCGATCAAAGAAGGCTCGACATCGACGGCCTGCGGGATCAACAGCGGTTGGCTCGCCCCCAGCCCGCTTCGCAAACGCTCCAGCAGTCGGTTGTAGAGCACCCGCTCGTGGGCCGCATGCTGGTCGACGAGGACGAGGCCTTGCGGTCCTTCGGCGACGAGGTAGCCAGGGCCGACCTGCCCGACGGGCCGGAGCATGCTTGCCGGAGCGAGTCCGGGCGCGGCCTCCTCAAGCGGCAGGCCGGCGGCGCCGTGCACCACAAGCTGCGGCTGATGAACCCCTGCGGCCGCGACGCTCGACGCCGCCTGTGGCGTTTGGTAACGAACCGGCTCGCTGGCGCCAAGCGCCGATCGAACCGCTCGCTGCAGCGCCGCGAAGACAGCGCCTTCCTCACGAAAGCGGACCTCTTTCTTGGCTGGATGCAC
Source organism: Candidatus Dormiibacterota bacterium (assembly GCA_036380475.1). Classification (GTDB taxonomy): domain Bacteria; phylum Chloroflexota; class Dormibacteria; order Dormibacterales; family Dormibacteraceae; genus UBA10449. Next base: position 7,555 of record DASVEP010000151.1, on the reverse strand, counting down.
GTTGACGTCGACTAGCGACGCATCGATGCCGATGTCGATAGCCGCTACCGGGTGCCGGCCCCGCTCCAAACGTCCCTGGTAGCACTCCTCGAGCGCATAAGCGAGTGGACGTGACGTGATGGGCCGCCCGTTCACAGCGAGAACGATTCCGTCGCGGGTGCCACGACTGAGCCGTGGCTGCGACACCATGCCGGTCACCAAAGGCAGGCCGACGATCTCGAGCATCTCTGCGGCCACCGCTGCTCCATGGACCGAAGCAAACGCGCGCCGCCGGTCTCCATCCCCTGTGGTGCCGATCCCGGACCGGCCATCGATGGTGAGCTGAAAGCGCACATGTGGATGCAGCAGCGCGAATGCGATGACCGCCTCTTTGATCGCTGCGACCTCGGTGGCATCCGACTTGAGGAACTTGAGCCGCGCCGGCACGTTGGCGAAGAGGTCCCGCACCTCGATCGTTACGCCAGGCAATAGCGGGCCGCCGCCGAAGTCGACTTCCTCGCCTGCGCGTAGGTGGACCTGCGAGCCGCCGCTCAGGCATTCGACATCGGCGACCGCTGCGATGCTCGCGAGCGCCTCGCCACGGAAGCCAAAAGAAGTGATGGCGTCGAGGTCGGAGAGGGTGGTGACCTTGTTGGTTGCGTGGCGTACGAACGCGAGCCGCAGCTCGTCGGCAGGTATGCCGGTGCCGTCGTCGCTCAATCGGATAGACGTCCGGCCCGCACCCCGCACGTCGATGCTGATGCGGCGTGCGTCGGCGTCAAGCGCGTTCTCCACGAGCTCCTTTACGACTGAGGCGGGCCGTTCGATGACCTCGCCTGCGGCGATGGCGTCGGCGACCTCGGGCGGCAGGATATGGATCGGCGTCATCCGTTGAGCCTCGAGCGGAGGTCGTAAAGCTTCTGCAGTGCCTCGAGTGGACTGAGCTTGTCCGGCTCGATCTCCTCCAGCTCCTTGCGAAGTGGGTCCGGGGCCATCTCCATCGGCAGGCCCAGCTGCTGCTCGGGCGGCTCCAGCGGGCGCTGGCGCTCGAGCTCGGCCAGCACCTGGCGGGCGCGCGCAATCACACTCGAAGGCAGCCCGGCCAGCGCCGCAACGTGGATGCCATACGACCGGTCGGCGCCGCCCGGCACGACCCGATGGAGGAACCGCACGGTCTCGCCATCCTCCAGCACCTCGACGCGATGGTTGCGAACGCGAGGCAGGCGTTCCGCGAGCGCAGTCAGCTCGTGATAGTGCGTCGCAAACAACGTGCGGCAGCCAAGGCGCGGCGAGTCGTGCAGGTGCTCGACCACCGCCTGCGCGATCGAGACGCCGTCGTATGTCGACGTCCCCCTCCCCACCTCGTCGAGGATCACCAAAGACGAGCGCGTGGCGTGGTTGAGGATGTTGGCGGTCTCAGTCATCTCGACCATGAAGGTCGACATGCCCGCAGCGATGTCGTCATGCGCTCCAACGCGGGTGAAGATTCGGTCGACCAGGCCGACGACAGCCTGGTCCGCGGGCACGAAGCTTCCGCACTGCGCCAGCAGCACGATGACCGCCGCCTGCCGCAGGAACGTGGACTTGCCGGCCATGTTCGGCCCGGTGAGGATTGTTATCTGCTGGTCGGCGGGATCGAGCTCGAGGTCGTTGGCCACGAAAGCGCCATCTGCTAGATGACGCTCCACCAATGGATGACGACCGCCCTTGATGCTGAGGACGAGGCCGGCGTTGACCGCGGGGCGGCGCCAGCGCTCGCGGCCCGCGGCTGCAGCGAGGCTTCGTAACGCATCGATGCTCCCGATTGCGCTCGCGGTGGCGCGCAGCGACGGCGCAGAGTCGGCGATCTTGGCCGCAAGGTCGCGCAGGATTTCGACCTCACGCGCAGCGATGCGCTCCTGAGCACTCAAAACGATCGCCTCTTTTTCCTTCAGCTCCGGCGTCAGATACCGCTCGCCACCAGTGAGCGTCTGCTTGCGGACATAGTCATTCGGCACCCCAGTGGTGTTCGCGTGGCTGACCTCGATGTAGTAGCCGAACACCTTGTTGAAGCCGACCTTCAGAGATCGGATGCCGGTCCGGCTGCGTTCGGAGGCCTCCAGGCCCGCGATCCAGTCGCGCGCGCTCCGTGATGCGTCCGAGATGCCGTCGAGCTGAGAGTCATAGTCGCGTTTGATCGCCCCTCCGTCACGGCCGTGAACAGGTGGATCGTCGACCAGCGCGTTTGCCAGCTCCGAAGCAAGCTCGGGCGCAGCCGTGAGCTGAGCCGACAGCTCCCTGGTCGCGAGCGCCTCGCATGCGTCCGCAACGTCGCGGATGGCTGGGATTGCTTCGAGGGAGTGGCGGAGGGCGACGAGCTCACGAGCAGTGGCATGGCCCTGCGCGGCGCGCGAGACAAGGCGCTCGAGGTCGCCGACCTCTTTGAGGGCGACGGCCAGCTTGTCCTGCAATGTCGGCGACGACGCGAGCTCGTCCACTGCACTCAGCCTCAGTTCGATCGACTCCACATCTCGCATCGGCGCTCCCATCCACGCGCGCAGCCGGCGAGCGCCGATTGGCGTGCGGGTGTGGTCGATGAGCCTGACCAGCTCCGGCAGCTCCAGGTTCCGTACCGTGGCGGCGTCCAGAGCCATCGTTGCGTCCGGCGAGTAGGTACGCACGCTGAGGAGTCCAGGGCCCAGGCGGGTCTGGATCTGTTTCAGGTATTCGAGGACCACCCCAGCGGCGCCGACGGCGAGGGGGGAATCTCCCGCGCCCACCGCGGACGGGTAAGCGATTCCGAGCATCTCCCGCAGCCGCTGCTGCCCGCGCACCGGATCGAACCGATACTCATCGGTCGCCGGCGGCGTCAGGAGCTCGGCCGGAGCCAGGCGCTCGAGCTCTGCGCTCAGGCGGTCGGCCGGAAGCTGGCAGAGCATCAGCTCTCCGGTCGAGACATCACACGCGGCGAGCCCTGCCTCGGAGCCCCGGGTCCACGCCGCGACCAGGTAGTTGGGGCGTGCGGGGTCGAGATATGAATCCTCGATCACCGTGCCCGGAGTCAGCACTCGAGTGACGTCCCGCCTGACGATCGGGCCTCTGCCTGCGGCCTCCAGCTGGTCGCAGATGACGACCTTGTGGCCGGCCCGCAGAAGCTTCCCGACGTACGCCTCCCAGGCGTGGTAAGGCACGCCGCACATTGGCGCCCGGCCTGCCTTGCCCAGAGGCCGCGAAGTGAGGGTCACGCCCATCACCGGCGCCGCGATCACAGCGTCCTCGAAGAACACCTCATAGAAGTCGCCAAGCCGGAAGAGGAGGATTCCGTCGGGGTGCTGCTCCTTCGCTAGGCGGTACTGGCGCATGACCGGGGTTAGAGCAGTTGTTTCGTTCAATCGCCCTGCGCGCGGCCGGCTCACGCCGCCGGCAACCCAAGCAGCTGTCCCGCGGAGGCCTGCATGACACGCAGGCTGATGACATCGCCGGCTTTGACGCCCGCACCGCGAAGGACGATGGCGCGCTTGCCCTGACGTATGCGGCCGTACGGCCGGCCCAGCTCATCGGTGCCCTCGATAAGCACCTCGACGTCCTTCCCCACCCACCGCGCGGTCTTCTGCGATGCGATCCCACGCTGCAGCGCGAGAAGGTCGTTGAGCCGTCGGAGCTTCTCCACAGCCGGAACGTCGTCGGGCATCTTCGTGGCCGCAAACGTCCCCGGCCGCGGCGAGTACATGGCGAGGTGCACTACGTCGAACTGCATCTCCTCGAGAAGGCTGCGGGTGTTCAAGAACGCCGCTTCGGATTCGCCGGGGAAGCCGACGATCACATCGGTCACGAGCCCCAGGTCGGGCATCAAGGTGCGCGCTCGCTCGACGATGGCGCGATAGTGCCTCGTCTGGTAACCGCGGGCCATGCGCTTGAGGATTCCGTCGTCGCCGGACTGCACCGGCAGTTGTAGCTCCCTGCACACAACGTCGCTGGCCGCCATCGCTTCCAGTAGCTCGGGCTCGAGGTCTTGCGGGTGCGAGGTCATGAAGCGCAACCGCTTGAGTCCGGGGATCTTCTCGACCTCATGAACCAGGGCCGCAAGGCCGCCCCCGCTGTGCGGGTCGTGGTAATCGTCCACGTTCTGTCCGAGAAGAACGATCTCCCTCGCTCCGGCCTCAACGGCCGTTCGGCATTCTTCGAGCACGTCCGCGATCGGGACGTGGCGCTCGCGGCCGCGTACCCGGGGCACGATGCAGAAGGTGCAGTTGTGATCGCAGCCCTGGATCACACGCACGTAGTGGCTCACGCCAGTGCGGCCTGCTGGCGGCAGCGCCTCGCCCTCTGAGTAGTCGTAGCGGGCAGCGAGGCCGGCGAGGAAATCCTCGTATTCCCCGATAGGCACGACTGCGTCCAGCTGCGGGAAGCGGCTTCGAAGCTCGTCGCCCTCTTTGGCGACGATGCAGCCGGTGACGGCAATCGTTCGCTCGGGCGTCTTCCACGCCCTGAGCTCGTGGAGCTTGGCGTAGACCCGATCCTCCGACGCCTGGCGGACGACGCAGGTGTTGAGGATGGCCACGTCTGCCCGCTCGAGCGAGTCCTCCCGGTAGCCGGCCGCAAGGAGTCTGCGGGCCAGGGACTCGGAGTCGGCGGCGTTCATCTGGCATCCGATCGTCCAGATGTGGAACGAACGGGCCGTTATCTGCTCTCCACGAGAAGGCGGATGCCGGTGCGCTCTTCGCCGTCGATCGAGATGTCGATGAAGGCGGGAATGCAAACCAGGTCCAGGCCACCCGGGGCCACGTATCCGCGCGAGATCGCAATCGCCTTGACTGCCTGGTTGATCGCGCCTGCGCCGATCGCCTGCACCTCGACCCGTCCCTTGCTTCGGATCACTCCTGCTATGGCACCTGCCACCGCAACCGGCTTGGAGGTGGCTGAGACCTTGAGTACTTCGACTGGAGCGCGCCCCTCCCCTGTCATGTGTGCTGGAACCCCTTCAAATATGTTCTCGGTCGATTCGCTGGATGGATGTTGCCCGGCCGGTGGAGCCACTAATGGTAACCAGTACCGAATTGAAAGTCACGGTTCCAGAGGCCACAACGAAACGATTTGGGACCCCGGTCAGGAAGCGCTGCAGGACGGCGTCCTTGTCCATACCGATGCAGCCGTCACGGGGCCCGACCATGCCCACGTCCGTGACGTAGGCCGTCCCGGCCGGCAGGACGCGGGCGTCGGCGGTGGGGATGTGGGTGTGGGTGCCCACGACCGCGCTGGCGCGGCCGTCCAGGTACCAGCCCATGGCCGTCTTCTCAGACGTGGCCTCGGCATGCATGTCGCAAAAAACGATCTTGATCTCGGGGTTGGCGGCCAGGATCGCGTCGGCAGCGCGGAAAGGGTCGTCCATGCTGTCGATCGTGAAGATCCGGCCGATGAGGTTCATGACCAGCACATCGCGGCCGGCTGCCTGGACGACGCACCATCCCCGCCCAGGCGCCGCCGGCGGGTAGTTGGCGGGCCTGATCACGTTGTCGAGCGACGGCAGCTCGGAAACGAACTCCTTCTGGGCGAACACGTGGTTTCCGGTCGTGATCACCTCGGCGCCTGCCGCCCGCAGCTGGGCGACCAGCTTGCCGGTAAGGCCGAAGCCGCCGGCCGCGTTCTCGCCGTTGAGGATCGTCAGGTCGGCCTCGAGCTCTTGCTTAAGGCCAGGCAGGATGGCCTTGACGGCGTCCCGGCCCGGCTGGCCCACCACGTCGGCCACGAACAAGATGCGAAAGTCGTCGCCGCTCACGAGTGGATTGTCCAGGAAAAACAAAAGGGAGCCCTGCGAAGGGCTCCCTTTGAGTGACTACTTGGCGTATTCGACAGCACGCGTCTCACGGACCACAGTGACCCGGATCTGACCCGGAAAGCTCAGCTCCGTTTCGATCCGCTTGGCGATATCCCGAGCCATCAGCTGAGCAGCGGTGTCATCGATCTGCTCGGGCTTGACCAGGATCCGGACCTCGCGCCCGGCCTGGATGGCATATGACTGCTGGACCCCCTGGAACGAGTTGGCGATCTCCTCCAGCTTCTCCAGCCTCTTGACGTAAGCCTCGAGCGACTCGCGTCGCGCGCCTGGGCGGGCCGCCGAGATGGCGTCTGCGGCGATCAGGAGTAGGGCTTCCATGGAGTGCGGCTCCTCGTCGTAGTGGTGGGCGCGCACTGCATGCACGACCGGGGCCGGAACCCCGTGTCTCTGCAGCAGATCCGCTCCGATCACGGCGTGCGAGCCTTCGACCTCGTGGTCGATGGCCTTGCCGATGTCGTGGAGCAGGCCCGACATCTTGGCGATGCGAACGTCGGCGCCGATCTCGGACGCCATCATGGCGGCGAGATAAGCGACCTCTTTCGAGTGATTCAGCACCTGCTGCCCGTAGCTCGTACGGAAGCGAAGGATGCCGAGGTGACGGACGACTTCAGGGTGTAGACCCTGGAGCCCAACTTCTAGCACCGCCGCCTCTCCTTCCTCTTTGACCCTTTGCAGGACCTCCTGTCGGGACTTGGCGACGATCTCTTCGATCCGGGCCGGATGAATCCGGCCATCGACGATGAGCTTGTTCAGCGCGACCCGCGCCACCTCGCGGCGGACTGGATCGAACCCGCTGATGATCACGGCTTCGGGGGTGTCGTCGACGATGAGGTCGATCCCCGTTGCCTGCTGCAAGGCCCTGATGTTGCGGCCCTCCTTGCCGATGATGCGGCCCTTGAGCTCGTCCGTCGGCAGCGGTAGCACCGAAACCGAGACCTCGGCGGTCTGGTCCGCGGCCACGCGCTGGATCGACTCGGTGACGATCTCCCGGGCACGCCTGTCGCTCTCATCGCGAGCAGCCAGCTCGGCTTCCCGCACCTTGCGAGCGACTTCGTTGCGAAGCTCTTGCTCGACCTGGGCCATCAGGACACCCTGGGCTTCCTGTCGCGTCATGTTGGCGACGCGCTGAAGCTCCTTTTCCTGCTGGCGATAGGTGTCTTCGAGCTGAGCCCTGATCTCGTCCAGCCCCTTCTCCCGGCTCCCGAGCTCACGCTCTCGCCGGTTGAGGTCCTCGCCTTTGCGGTCGAGGTTTTCCTCCTTTTGGAGAAGACGCTTTTCGATTTGCTGTGACTGGAGCCGGTACTCCCGGGCTTCCTGTTCAGCGGCGGTACGGACCTTGACGGCATCCTCTTTGGCTTCGAGCAGCTTCTCTTTGGCCTGGGTTTCGGCCTCGGAAAGTGCCTGCTGGGCTTTGACCTCCAGGAGGCTGGTCCCGTTGCCCTGCCGGTTCCGAAGCGCCAGGTAGGCCACTCCAAAACCGGCGAGGAGTGCCACCACCACCAAAAGCGGTACGTAGACGTAGACAGGCATGTGACATGCACCTCGTTTATTCGATTGTCAAAGTGCGGAACCATGGCAGAACCCGCGGGGTCCCGCCTCGGGTTGGCTCTATGACTTACGGGCGCTCAGACACGCCCGTGTATCGAAATTCTAGGCTTCGACGCCGGGCGGCTGGGCCGCAGATCGCGGCAGGCGCCCTTTTGGCGCCGGTCAGAGCGCCGAGGCCAAGGCAGGGGTGGACCGACAAGGAGCGCATCGGGC
>DASVEP010000150.1:0-4202 GCA_036380475.1 Candidatus Dormiibacterota bacterium | reverse complement strand
GCCGTCCGATGACCCTCATGCGGAAGGTGGCGCGGCCGCACTCGCATGAAGTGCCTTCGATTCTGGCAATGTCGCCGCCGAGGAAGCGGACCACCGGCATCGCCTCGCGCGTCAGGTGTGTGTAAACCAGCTCGCCTTCCGCGCCAGGCTCGATCGTGATGGGTTCGCGCGATTTCGGATCGATGAGCTCGACCCACACGTGACCCCCGCCGCAGAAATGCATTCCTTGCTGCTGCGGGCATTCTCCGAACAGCGAAGGTGCGATGTCGCCGATGCCCATGACCTCGGTGACCGTCACACCAAGCACGCTCTGGATGTGATCACGAATGGCGGGGATGCCGCCGCCTGGCTCGCCACCGGTGACGACATGGGAGAGCTCCGTGAAACGTTGATCTGCGTCGGCCTTCTCCATGCGATTGGCGAGGTATTGCGCGAAGGATGGCGTCGAAAGCAGCGTGTCGGCGAGGCCCGCCTTGAGGCCGAAGATGACGCGGTCGGTGTCGCCCGGCGCGACCGGAACCGAACGGCACCCGATTCGCGAGAGCACGAAGTGCGTGTGCCCGGCGACGAATGGTCCGGCCCCGAACGTGGTCAGGACGCTGCTGTGATCGTGGATGCCGGTGGCGAAGTACGTGCGCGTGCCGATGACGGTCCACGCCTCCATGTCCGCCTTCGTGAGCGCAAGAACGCTAGGTGCGCCGGTGGTGCCGCTGGTCTGGTAGACGCGTTTGACCTGGTGGGGCGGCACGCAGAGGTTGCTGCCGAATGGAGGCGACTCGTCCATCGCCTGCTTCAACTCTTGCTTCGTGCTGAAAGGCAGCCTGGTGATGTCTTTCAGTGACAGCTCTGATCCGGCCATGCCCGCCTCGCGGAACTTACGCGCATAGAAGGTCGAGTGCTCCATAAGGTGCCGGAACTGCTTTTCCCAGGCAGCGGCGGCGCGGGCGAATGCCTGGTCGTGCGTCTCGGTCTCGACTTCGCGATCCCAGATCACGTCACGTTCGCAGCCGTCACCGGCTAGCCGTCCTCGTGTAGGCGCGCTCATCGGGCGGGTGGAGTGTACGGTGCGACCGCCGGCCCGTCCGGCATCTGGTCGTGGTCGAGCCAGGTCCGGAGGTGTGCCTCAGCGATCCGCCGCGCTCCGGACAACGGACCTTCCGGATCGGCAAGGCTCTCCCTCGTCAGGTCGCGGACGCGCCTCTCGACGGTGGCCACGGCCTGATCGACATTCTCGAGGCCGGAGGTCACGTAGCCGATGGTCGCGCCCGAGTTGCAGATGAAGTCGGCGAGAGCAGGAATGCCGCGCTGCTTGAGCACATCGAGAGCGCCGGCGGTGTAAGGAACGTTGGCTCCGGGAGCGATGACTCGCACGCGAAGGCTGCGCGCCCGCGGCTCATCGATGACCCCGATGCGTGCGCCAGGCACGAGCACGTCGGCCTCGACGTCGAACAGCTCGGCGGCGGGCCTAAGTTCGGCGCCGACATGCTCGACCAGGTGGTCGCCGTGGATGGCGCGGAGCCGCAGCAGCTCGTCCACGTCGAATCCCGTCGGACGATGCACACAGCCGTAGATCGTAGAGAACGCGACGATTCGCGCCCCGCGCATCGCCAGCTCCACGGCAGCGGCGCCTCCAACCTTTCCAAAACCCTCGACGGCCGCGGTTCGTCCTTCCAGGCCGCCGAGCACGGTGTCCGCCGCGGTGGCAACTCCGAGGCCGGTGAGAAAAGCGTCGAGCGGCATTCCCATGTAGTCGCTGTGCATGAGATCCGCCTGGTTGGTGCCCGGGAGCGAGCGGAAATCCTCGGGCATAGTCCCGAGGTCGGTGGCGGTCAGGAATTTCGACGCCTCGACCATCGGCCGGATCTCGGTCACATATCGATGGACAGCATCGTCTCGTTCCGAGGGCGTCGCGCGGATGGTCCCTTTGGCGCCGCCGAAGTCAACTCCCAGAACCGCGAACTTGTATGTCATCGCCCGAGCGAGCAGCTGCGTCTCCTGCTCGGTCACGTCGGGCGCGAGACGCGTCCCGCCTGCGCTTGTGGGGCACTCGAAATCGAACGCGATGTATGCGTCCACCGTCGTCAGGTGCAGCGTCTTCATCGCGTCCGATAAGGTTCGCACGATGCCGGAACGCTTGTCGACGACTGTCGTGGGCAGCTACCCGCAACCCGACTGGCTCGTCGACCGCGCGATGCTTGGCAGCCGGCTGCCGCCACGGACTAGGGCGGTGGAGATCTGGCGGGTCGCGCCCGAATTCCTGGAGCAGGCCCAGGACGACGCGACGGTGTTGGCGATCAGAGACATCGAGCGCGCCGGCATCGACATCATCACGGACGGCGAGATCCGCCGCGAGAGCTACTCGAACCGATTTGCGACGGCGCTCGAGGGGATGGACCTGGAGAATCACGGGACGGCGATCGACCGGACGGGCCATCCCAACCCGGTGCCGCGCGTGGTCGGCCCGGTACGGCGCACGCGCCCAGTGGAACGGCGCGACGTCGAGTTCCTGCGCGCGACCACGGATCGGATGATCAAGGCGACGCTGCCCGGACCTTTCACGATGTCGCAACAGGCGCAGGACGACTTCTATCACGACGAAGAGGAACTCGCGATGGCGCTCGCTGCGGCCGTCAACGAAGAAGTGCGGGACCTGTTCGCGGCCGGGGCAGATGTGGTCCAGCTCGATGAGCCCTACTTGCAGGCGAGGGCCGAGAAGGCGCATCGGTTCGCCATCAAGGCCATCAATCGGGCCGTGGAAGGCATCGCAGGCACGACCGCGCTGCACACGTGCTTCGGGTACGCGCACATCGTCCACTCGCGCCCAACCGGCTATCCATTCCTCGAAGAGCTCGCGGACGCCACCGTGAACCAGATCTCTTTGGAGTCAGCTCAACAGAAAGTCGACCTGTCGGTTCTGAAGAGCCTATCGAACAAGACCTTGATAGTCGGAGTGATCGACCTCGCTGATGACAGCCCCGTCGAGGAGGTGGAGACCGTCGCCCAGCGAATCCGTGAGGCGGTGCGGTTTGTTGAGCCGGAGCGCCTGATCGTCGCGCCTGACTGTGGGATGAAATACATGCCGCGGGCGACGGCGTTCGGAAAGCTGAAGGTTCTGGCCCAGGCGGCGGCGAAGGTCCGGGCCGAACTCGAATAAGCAGCCCTCGCGGGCCCTCCCTTCTTTGCCGATCCCTCCCCCGCCGGCCAACCGCCCATGAACCTACCTCGCGATCGAGACCTCGCCAACCCTGGTTGTTAAGACCATTGATACAAATTGATCTCCGCCGATTCTTATCAATGTGGCTTTGGTTGATGAGTGCGCCAGAATCGCCTCCCTATCTCGCCCTGTTCAGACTCTTTGCCTTCCGCCGCTGCGCCGGCAGTTGCAAATCGCTTCTGCGGGCCAGCGTTGTCAACTCGTCCATAGCCACCCTAGCTAGCCGAACAGCCCGCTCGTAGGCGGCCTTGCTTGGCTTGGCCGAACGCCCGAGACTCGCACGAGCTTCGAGCGCCCCATCGATATAGTCCTTGGCCAACTGAGTTGAGTCCTTAGCCATGCTTACCTCCTTCCAAATCAGTCCAGAAACGATCGATGATCAGTTCAGCGAACCACGAATACCAGTACTTTTGCGTCAGCTTCTTTTTGGCCAGGAATGTTCTGAATTCCGGAGCCACCTCGAGTTCGGCCACCAGGAGGTTGACCATGTCGTCCGGTCGAATCTCCCGAATGAACCCACGTGTTGCGTTATACGCGTGCTTGGCCTTCGCGCGCCAGAGTGCGTCGTCACCATCCAGCAGGCCGACGAGCCCGGCATCTGACAGATCCTGAAGTTTCTTCTGGGTGAGCGCCACAGCTATGTCCACAGAACCATTCGGGTTGCCCATCCTGCCGCAAGAAACACCGCGACTAGTTGAAGGATGAAGAGGCCAATGGTCCACCCATAGAGCCACGATGGTCCGCCAAGCGCTAGCCACAAAACACACGTCGTGACAGTGACGAGACCGAGACCAAATGTACTGAATAGACCAATGCCCGCGATTCTGTACGGGGCGACAACCGAAGCCGGCGCAGTGCTTGCGTAGGACTGGTAGGCGCTGATGATGATTCCCAGGAACACCAGAACTAGGCCGGCCAAGGCGGCCGCCGCACCCAGCACGCCGAGAACCACGTCTCTGGACTCAATCATGGTTTGGCGGCGTCCAAT